>JBATTM010000019.1:0-2918 GCA_049670545.1 Polyangiales bacterium | reverse complement strand
TCCTTGGTGTACGCGGGTGCATCCGTCACTTCCAAACGATGCAGCCACTTCACACAGGCGTTCCCTTCCCACCCAGGCAGAAACAATCGCATCGGGTAGCCCTGGGACGGGCGCAGCCGTTCGCCGTTCTGGTAGAGCGCGACCACCGCGTCGTCGAGAACCTTCGCGAGGGGGATGCTCCTTGCGTGAGAGCCTCCGTCGGCGCCTTCCGCGATGACCCACTTGGCCTTGGGTTTGACGCCCGCCTCCCGCAGGAGCACCGAGAGGGGCACGCCACACCACTCGGATCCAGAGACTTGGCCGAAGAGCGCTGTGCAATCGTCGTCTCGTGCCGTGAGCGACAGCGCGTTTGCAGCGGTGTTCCCGGAGCACTCCAGAAAATGAATCCCGGTTGTCATCGGGTAGCGCAGAAGACTCTCGACATCGAAGGAAAGCGGCCGGTCGACCATCCCGTGAATGAGTAGGCGGTGTTGCTCGGGATTCACGTCCGGGCTGCCATTGTGGTTGACGACGAAGTGGAGCCCGCTCGGCGTGATGATGCCGCGCTGCGTCTGCAGGGGAGAATGCCAGATCGCGAACCCGGCGTTCTGAGGGAGCACCTTCCCACGGACTCTCTCGACATTCTGCTCGTATTTCGACGGAACCCCGTAAGGTGCCTCGGGTCCACCGAGGGTTCGCATCCAAACGGGCAATCCTTCGAACCCCTCCTGCGCCCGGGCGGGCCAGGCGGAGAGAACCCCGGCCGCACCCACTCCTGTCGTCAGCGACAGAAAGGACCGACGCTTGAGCAGACCGCCGCCCGCGGCTTCGTCTCCACATATTGATTTCATGGGCTTCCTCAGCTCAGCAGCAATCGTGCGAACTTCTCTCCCTCCTGAAACCAGGGCGGCGATAGATGGCGTAGTTGCCATGGTGGCGGCCACTCTGTTCCGCTTCCCATCGCAAACCAGACTCGACGACAAACCGTCGCCCGTGAACGGAATAGCGCTTCGGTTCCGTGGCAGAATCGACTCTTTCGAGAAAGACAAACCAAACCGGATCTTCCTGAAATAGCTGATCTGGATCTTGCGATTGCGTGATCCAAATCATGGTCGTCGCGTCGACAAGGTAGCCGATGTGCGGCCACTCCGATCGTCCGTGCTGCCGCTTCGAGACCCAGCCGGTTATCCCTGTTCTCGAAGTGTAGATGTTGATGCCGATGTCGACGTCGTTCCGAGAAAGCATCTTCTCGAGGTTGTCTCGATCGACAACTCCCACCTCCGACTGAGAAACAGCCTGTACCCACTGCTCCTCCCAGCGCTGTGTCTGATCCCAAAGGTGATACTGAGACGATCCGTTGCTCCACATCCCCGACCAACGGTGCGTCCAGGGCTCGAAAACGTCGTCGCCCGAAACATGACCGTTCACACCTGTGCCCGAAGCGAACGCTTCTCTGATGAGGTCCACATCGAGCGCTTCGGCGCCCGGCAGTGTCGTCACAAGGCCGGCCAGTTCGACCGCATGTTGAGAAAATAGACGACGCCAGTTTCTGAGATCGGCGAGATGCTGATTGTGCATCTCAATCACGTGACCGAACACGGGGTCGTCAAAATAGGTTTGACTCACGAACTCCACAGTGCCTCGGTTGAGACGATCGCCTGCATCCGACTTCGTCGGCGAAGTAAGATCCGAATCCACATGGCCGACGAGGACAAACCCGCCAAGGACTAGGGCGACGTAGGGGCTCGCCCGAACGACGGCGTGGGTGCGTGATGCAGGGCGAACGGGTTTCATCGTGCGCACGTCGAGCTCACTGCCGACCTGCGCAACGACGCGGTCGTGTTCGGGCCACATCCACGCGATCCAAACGATGGTCACCATGGCGGCGAGCTCTATGGCCAGGTGGAACACGTCGTCCATGTCGCTCGGCGGCGAGGAAACGAGCGTCGCCGTGGTGATGAATGCGGCGACGAAAGTGACCGGACGAACGATCCTGCGGTTCAGCAGCAGGGAACACAGCACCATCGCGATCGGGACTTCGGCGAGGACGCCGCCAAGGAGCAGGAGCTCCTCGGTGATCTCGATGCCGTTGTAGGTGCCGGTCAACAGCATCTCGAGGAAGGGCTTCTTCCCCAACTGATGCAAATCCCTGAAGATGATATTGAGCAAAACAAACAGCCAAAGGGCTGAGAGCTTGGCGTTCGTGTCGATCGTTCTCATGTGCCTCTCCCATCGAAGAGGCGATATAGCTATGCGCTGGCAAACAAGTGATTGCCGAAATACGTGCATCTGGTGTACGCAGATGCATGAACTGGCAGGCCATCTCCTTTGACTGGAACCAGGTGCGGGCGTTCCTTGCAACCGCCGAGGAAGGCTCGTTTAGCGGCGCGGCGCGGGCGCTGAAGACCACCCAGCCGACAATCGGCCGGCAGATTTCGGCGCTGGAGGGCGCGCTTGGTGTCACGCTTGTCGAGCGCAGCGCGAGGGGCCCGGCCCTCACTCAAGCGGGCCGCGATCTTCTGGATCACGTTCAGGCCATGGGGGAGGCAGCGACGCTCATCTCGATGGTTGCCACCGGGCAATCGCAGGAGGTGACGGGCGAAGTCACGATCACGGCGACCCACCTGTTGTCCGCCGCGATACTGCCCGCGATCCTCGTGACGCTGCGCCAGAACGCCCCGAGCATCAGGGTGCACATCGTCTGCTCGAACGATATGCAGAATCTAATGCAGCGTGAGGCCGATATCGCGATCCGGCACCTCCGTCCCGACCCGCCGGACCTACTCGCGCGCCATGTCGGCGACTTCCGTGCCAACCTTTTTGCTGCAACCTCCTATCTCGACCGGGCCGGCCGGCCAAACTCGCCCGGCGAGCTGGCCGGACACGCCTTCGTCGGCACACCGGACCCCGACCGCCTGATAGCCCCCCTACACGACCGG
>JBATTM010000018.1:0-2921 GCA_049670545.1 Polyangiales bacterium | reverse complement strand
CACGATCGCGAGTACGACCCCGCGCAGGTTCATGTGGAGCGAAGTCCATCCGAAGGCGGCGCCTAGAGCCACCATCGGAACCGCGCGAAGAAAGTTCCCGGCCGTCGCTTCGACGGGGGTGGGGCTCACCCGACCGCGCACGGAGTAGATTCCCCACCCAATCCCCGAGGCGATCATCAGGGCGACCCCAACGGGATCAGGGGCGCGGACGCCGGGGCGCACGAGGTAGGCGAGACCCCCGAGCGCGACCGCGATACCCAACCACTCCATCGCACGCGGACGCTCGCCGGCCAGGATCGCGAGCCCGATCATCGTCGCTTGGACCGCGCCAAACAGCACCAGCGCACCGACCCCGGTATCGAGGGAGACGTAGGCAAGCGAGAACCCGAGCGCGTACACGAAGAGAGCCGCGGCAGAGCCCCATGACCCCGCATCGAGCGTACCCCGACCGCCGCGCGACCAGCGTCTCGCGAGCGCGACGAGTACCAGCGCCCCGCTTCCGATTCGAATCGCGGTGAAGCCAACCGGGTCGATCGCGCCCGTGGCGAGCGCCATTCTGCAGAAGAGGGAGTTGGCAGCAAAGGCCACCAAGGTGGCGAGTGTCAGGAGCGCAGACACAGGCTCCTCAGGGGCAGCCCGACGTGCAGATTCGAAACTCGCTCTCACAGGCGGTCTTGCAGGCCTTTTGGTCCGCATCACAATGGCGCGTGCAGGCGTCCCATTTCTCCCGGCAGAGCGGATCGCATCCGGAGGTGTGATAGCTCCCCGGCGCTGCAGGCGGGTACGCGTGCTCCTGCTCGGCGATCGGCACGGGCTCGTTGTCTGGGAGGGCGCGCGTGGATGCCCCTGCTTCCAGCTGGTGTAGCCGCTCTTCGGCGAAATCAACGCGTTCTGGGGGTTGATTCACCGCATCGTGCGCGAGCCAATCCCTCCAACATCTCACTCGCGCCTCGGAACTCTGTGCGGGGTCGAAGTCAGCCGCATAGCAGCGTTCGTAGGATGCGTCGCTTGCGTGGAGCTGGGCCAGGTTTGGCCCACATGCGATCGACGCCAAGACGAGGTAAAGACCGATCCCACGAACCATGACCGCCGACGGTACCATCGCCAACGACACCCACCAAGCGCCCGTCATCGGGTGGGGCTGCTTCGAGGCCGAGCGGTTCGGATCGCTGTGGCTCGCATGGACTGACCTCGGTCTCCGCCGCCTGGACTTCCGCCGCATCGACAACGCCGGGGCACAGCAGCGCGATGTGCCCGAGGCGTTCGCTGCGCCACTGATCGACTATTTCCGCGGAGAACCGGAAGACTTTGCATCGGTGCCACTCGATCTCCACGGCACCGATTTTCAGATGCGCGTGTGGGCGGCATTACGTCAGATCCCCTGGGGACAAGTGCGTACCTATGGTGGCATCGCACAAGACGTGGGCTCGCCGCGCGCCATGCGAGCAGTGGGTCAGGCGAATCACGTCAACCCGATCCCCGTCATCGTCCCCTGCCACCGCGTCGTCGAGGCCGGACACCAGCTCGGCGGGTACGGCGGGGGCCCGGAGCGGAAGAAGCGCCTACTCGAACTCGAGCGCGTCCTCTTTCACGAAGGCATCGTGCAGCCGGGCCAGCTAGAGCTGTTCTAGCCGCACCGTCAGAGCCTGGCGGCGAGCAGACACAACACGGCAGCGACGCCGCATACCAAGCTCACCTTGTCGCGCACGGCGAACAATACCGGGTCGTCGTGCATCTCGTCGCGGGCGGCGAGGAACCAGATGCGTGCCACCCAGTAGACCAAGATGAGGCAGATGCCCCAAAGAGCTTCCGGCGTGGAATAGTAGATCAGGATCGACGGGCTGTTGATGTACAGCGCAAACACGAGCACCGCCAAGAGGCCCGCCGCGGGACCAATCGAGGTCACGATCGGAATGTCGGCCAGCATGTAGTTGCGGCCGCGCAGGGAACGCTCGTTGTTGTGGCGAAGCTGCAGCAACTCCGAGTACCGCTTCACGAACGCGAGACTCGTGAAAAAGAAGATCGAGAACGCAAGCAGCCAAAACGAGAGCGCGACCTGCACGGCCACGCTTCCCGCCATCACGCGATACGTGAACAGAGACGCGAGCGTCAGGACGTCGATGATGAGCCGCTGCTTCAGCACGAAGCTGTAGATCGTCGTGAGGGCTACGTAGCCCAGGAGAACCGCGACGAACGCCGGATGCACGAACTGGATCGCCAGGAAGAGCGACAGACTGAAGCTGGTGACCATCAAGAGGAGGCCCTCGGGAATGGCAAGGGCTCCCGCGGCCAATGGACGCTTGCTCTTGGTCCGGTGCCGACGATCGGCCGGAAGATCGACGAGGTCGTTGAGCACGTAGATCGAAGACGCGCAGAAGTTGAACGCGAAGAACGCCATCAGCGCGACGAACACGAGCGACCAATCGTCATACTCGTGCGCGAAGTACAACGGCACGAAGAGCAGAATGTTCTTGGCCCATTGATGGGGTCGCAGCTCGCGGATCGCGGCCTTCCATTTGGAAGGTCGATCAACCACGACCCGAACGTTGGGCGCGACGCGCTCTGCGGCTCGGCGGGTCCCGGGCGTCGGAGCAACCATCACGGCCTCGCCAGCGGCCTCCCAGACGGGAAGGTCCGCCGACGCGTCACCCACGTATTGAAAGCCACCTCGACCGTAGCGGGCCACGAGAAACTCGGCCTTGTTCGCCCCCTTGAGATTCCGATCGCCGTCGCTCCCTACCGCCTCATCGAAGACATCGACGTGCGCAGCGACCGCTGCGGCCGTGGACTGATCGGACGCGGTGACGAGCAGAACGGCGCGACCATCTTTCCGCGCATCACGGGCGAGCTGCAGAACCTCCTCGCGGTAGGGAAGCGTCGCTGGATCGACGGGTGCATGCTTCGCGAGATATCGTTTCAGC
>JBATTM010000017.1:0-7394 GCA_049670545.1 Polyangiales bacterium | reverse complement strand
GCCTGTGGCTCCCGGAAGGGACGGTTTTCGCGCTTCGTCGAAGTACCCCGCCCCGTGCGCGCGCGCCGGTGCCGCCACGCACGTTCGAACCGCGCCCGCTTCCGCGCGATCCCGATGCGACCGGCCTCGCGCACAGCCGAAGCCGCTTCGACGCGGGCGTGGAAAACCTCGTCGGCGTCCCGTTGATGCTGTTCTTGAGCCTGCTGATCTGCGCGTCGTCGTTCGGGCGACTGCTTGCGTCTCTCGTTGGAATGCCGTTTCACGAGCTCGGTCACGCCGCGGCATCGTGGCTCAGCAGCCGCATCGCCATCCCGCTCCCATTTTTCACGTTCTGGTTCGACGATCAGTCGATTCTGATGGGCCTCGTCGTCGCGGCCGCGCTCGGTTGGCTTGGTTACCACGCGTACCAGGAAGGAAACCGTTTCGCGATGGGAGTCGCGGCCACGCTGCTCGTGATCCAGGCGATCTTCACACTCGCCCTCCCCACGCACCTCACTCTGATGTGGCAGATCCTCAGCGGAGCCCTCGGCGAACTGCTCTTCGGTGCGTTCCTCCTGGTCGCGTTCCACTTCCCGCTGCCGGACCGGCTTCGGTGGGACTTCTGGCGGTGGGTCGCGATCATCCCGGCAGCGCTCTGCTTCACCCACGCGATGAACATGTGGCGTACCGCCGCTGCGGACGTCAGCCAGATGCCTTGGGGTGCCGCGCTCGGAAGCGAGAGCGACGGCGACATGAATCGGCTCGTCGCCCAGTTCGGCTGGTCGGCACACGAGCTGGCCGAGTTCTACCTACACACCGGCTATCTGTGCGCGACGGCGATCGTTGCGGCGTACGCGTACAGCCTCTGGCGCTACCGCCAAAGCCACCGAAGCGAAACCGTACCGACCATGGGCCCGCCGATCGCGGACCCGCACGACGCTAGGCGGTAAGGCCCCACTTCTCTTTGTTTTCCGTGACCTGCTCGGGGGTTGGCTGGTCGGCGTCGTCGTGCACGGGCACCTCGAAGTCGTCCTGAACCTCCATCATCTTCGCGTTGAGCGGCGTGTCTTCCTCGAACACCTCGGGGACCGAGGCGTCTTCGTAGATCGCTTCCCACGGGCACTCGGGCTCGCACGCGCCGCAGTCGATGCATTCCTCAGGCTGAATGTACAGCTGGTTCGGAAACGCTTCGCGGTCGTCGCCCTTGTACTCGTAGATACACTCGACGGGGCAAACGTCCACGCAGGACTTGTCGACGCAGTCGCGGCAAAGACGTGTGATTACCCAGGTCATCGGACTCCCTTTCGGAAAAAAAGTGGCTGGAAGCTAGCAGGAGCCTGCGGCCGGGTCAAAGACGACCCGCGCCTTCAGTACGCCCTGCTTTTCCCGGACGAGCGCGGCTTCGATGCCGCTTTCTTCTTCGCGGGTGCGCCGGTCGGATGGCACCCGGCGCACGTGAAGTTGTCGATGCCGAGAAGCTTGCCCATCGCGGGTGTGACCGTCTCTTCCATGAACTTCACTGTCTCCGGAAACGTGGCCATCATCCCGCGGTGCCCCGGCGTTCCCTCGGGCGCCACCACGTACATCGAAGGTGCCGGCATCTTGAATTTGATGTCCCGCATCTCTTCGCCGTGGCAATCGACGCAATCAAACCCGCCGTACTCTTCGATATCGTGCTGCTCGAAGATCTCTTTCATGATCGGGTTCACCTTTCCGATCATGTAGAATTCTCGATCCGCAAAGCTCATCTCCGCCCAAGGGGCATCAGGCGGGGTCAGGCCGAACGCCTCGATCGCGCTGGTCTTGCCGCTCGACCCTGCGGTGGTTTCGCTGGTTTTGGACCCGCCGCAGGCCACGAACAGCAGCGCAAGCCCGGCGATTGTGGTTTTGAGAGCAACACTCATGCCCGCGCATGGTAATTCAACCCCACCGACGATGCCCAGAATATCGAATACAGAGCCTTGATGCGCAAAAGCATCGTCGTCGCGTTGGTACTGCTTGTCGTAGGTGGGGTTGGAATGGGCCTGTTCTCGAAGTTTCAGCGAAGGATGGTGTTCCCGGGCCCCGAGGGGGTCACACCCTCGCTTCTGCATCGCTACGCCGCCGAAGTCGGGGCGCGCGAACTCGAGATCCGCACGGACGACGGAGAATCGCTCTACGGCTGGCACCGACCTGCCCTCCGCGGGCCTGGGTCTCGAGCCGTCCTCTACTTTCACGGCAACGCATCGTCTGTGCTCGGGCAGCTCGACCTGCAGCGCCGCCTCAACGAGGAAGGCTGGGACTTCGTCGAGATTCACTACCGGGGCTATCCCGGGAGCACGGGCGTCTCGAGCGAAGCGGGCGTCCAGCGCGACGCGATGGCCACCTGGCGATGGGTCATCGTCGAGGCTGGCGTGCCCGCGGAACGCGTCGTCATCCACGGGCGGAGCCTTGGTGGGGGTGTCGCCGCGTGGCTCGGCTCCGAAGTCAAGCCCGGCGGTGTGGTGCTGGAGTCGACCTTCACGTCGGTGGTGGATCTCGCCCGCGAGCAGTTCGGTGGCCTGCCGCTTGGGCCGCTCCTCGAGCACCGGTTCATGACCCACGAGCTCGGGGATCGGGTGCGCGCGCCCGTCTTGGTCGTCCACGGGAGCGCAGACTCGCTGATCGACGTACAACACGGGAAGCGCCTCGCAGAGATCTTCAAGGCCGCGTACATCGAGGCGCCGCGTGTCGACCACAATGAGGTCTTGCTCGAAGGTACGTTCGCCGATCGCTACGTCGCGTTTCTCGAGTCGGTGGTGCCGGCGGAGGCTCGGTGAACACCCTCTTGGACGTTGCCCGCATCACCCTGCTCGCGGGGATCGCGATCGGATGCGGGCGGATCGATTCTCCCCCGGTCGCGATCGCGCCTGGGCCTGACGTCATGTTGCCCGATGTCCCCACCGACCCCTTCGGCACACCGGGCAAGACCTACGATCAGCTGCTGCTGATCACCGAAACGGCGCGCAAGACACCCTGGGACGGAGAGGTCGAGCACTTGGCGGCGTGGCTCGAGGCGCAAACGGTCGCGGTCGAGCGATCGCGCGCGTTCTTGATCGGATTGGCGGTCGGCGCAGAGGACGTGTTCGCAGTCGCCAACGGGCGGCTCGCACTTCTCTACGAACACATTGCATCGACCCTCACCGACGCCGAAGCGGTCATCACGGATCCAGACGTCGACTTCGACTGGATGGGGAAACAGATGTTGCTGTGGGAGCAGGCCAACGGGTACTGGTCGCGATGCGCGGTCGGCTGCAGTCTCGGGGGCCCGTATCTCGACGTGTGGGAGCTCCGGTGCGAAGCCGGCGCAGAGGAGACGGGCGCCCGATTTCGGCCGCCAATGCCCGAGCCGTCACCTCGACAGCCGGAGTGAAACATGTTCTATTTCCGGCCTCATGGCACGGGGAAAGAAAAGCTGGGCGCCGAAGCCCGCAGAGCCACCTTTGGTGGTCACGGGGAGCCAACCGCCGACCTGGGACGCAGAAGCCGACGTCGTGATCGTCGGGTTCGGAGGCGCGGGGGTGTGCGCCGCACTCGAAGCCCACGCGACCGGCGCCACCGTCTTGGTGCTCGACCGCTTCCATGGCGGCGGCGCGACCGCGATCAGTGGGGGGGTGGTCTACGCAGGCGGCGGCACCCACATTCAGCAAGAAGCGGGTGTCACCGACGCACCCGACGAGATGTACCGGTACCTCTCCCTCGAGACCAAGGGTGTGGTCTCCGATGACACGCTCCGCGATTTCTGCGACCAAAGCGTCAGCAACCTCGGATGGCTCGAGGAGCGCGGTGTCCCGTTCGAAGCGAGCCTCTGCCCGTACAAGACTTCGTACCCCACCGACGACTACTACCTCTACTACTCCGGGAACGAGGGGTTCTCTCCGTTCAAGGATGCCGCGAAGCCGGCACCGCGAGGCCACCGAGCCAAGGGGCGCGGGCTGCCGGGACAAAGCTTCTACGAGCCGCTTCGCGAGGCAGCGCGTCGTGTGGGCGTGCCGGTCGAATACGAGTCCCGTGTGTCGCGATTGATCGTGAACGGGCGCAACCAAGTCGTCGGTGTCGAGGTTCGCCAGGTGAAGCGCGGCTTTTGGAGCTGGCTCCATCGGCGTGTGCACAAGGCGGGCATCGCGATCGTGAAGTACAACCCGAAGATCGGCGCGAAACTGCGCGAGCACTCCTTCCGGATCGAAGCCCGTCACTCGACGGTCAAGCGCGTGCGCGCGGACAAAGGCGTAGTCCTCGCGGCAGGTGGCTTCATCTACAATCGCGAGATGGTCCGCGAGATCGCGCCCGGGTACGGCAAGGCCATGCCGCTTGGGACTGCATCCGACAACGGAAGCGGGATCCTTCTCGGGCAGAGCGTCGGCGCGAAGACCGACCGGATGCAGCGAATCTCCGCGTGGCGCTTCATCAATCCGCCCGAGGCCTTCGCGAAGGGGATGATCGTCAACAAGCAGGGCGAACGCTACATCAACGAAGGGATGTACGGCGCCGCGATCGGCGAGGCGATGGTCGATGAGCAGGGCGGCACCGCGATCCTCATCATCAACGCGGCGCTTCGAAAGCTCGCGCGCGAGCAGAGCCGTCGCGGTGAAGCACAGTGGTTCCAACGGGCACCCGCTCTACTCAACCTCTGGTTCAACAGCCGCGAGGCTGCATCGATCGAAGAGCTCGCCAAGGTGATCAACGTGCCGGCTGAGAATCTGCGCGCGACCCTCGACGACTACAACGCCGCCGCGGAAGGTGCACACCCCGACCGGTTCCAAAAGGACCGAGAAAAAATGCAATCGATGGGCGAGGGCCCGTACTACGCGATCGATTGTTCGATCAACAGCAAGCGGTTCCCCTGCCCCACGTTGACCCTCGGCGGCTTGGTGGTCGACCAACGGACGGGGCAAGTCAAGAGCGACGACGGCGGCGTGATTCCCGGCCTCTACGCGGCGGGGCGAACCGCTGTGGGCGTCTGCTCACGACAATACGTGAGCGGCCTGTCGATCGCCGATTGCGTCTACTCAGGAAGACGGGCCGGCAAGGCCGCGGCGCTTGGGGAAGTCTACACGTCGCCCGGCGCACACGACCAAGCGACGAGCCCGGCCATCGGCGCGGAGAACTAGCCGCGATGATCGTCGAGGCCCCCGTCCTAGACGCTTGACTTGACGCCAGGAAGCGGCGGTCCCACACGCGTTGCATGACTGACATTCCGTCCGACGAACAAGCGGCTGAGTACATCCGCGGATTGCTCGCATTCATGGGCGACGATCCGGCGCGAGAGGGTCTCGTCGATACGCCACGACGCGTGCTCGGTGCGATGAGAGAACACTTTCGCGGCTACACCGAAGACCCGTCCACACATCTCGAACGAACGTTCAGCGAAGTCGAGGGCTATGACGAGTTGGTGTTGGTCAGCGACATCGAGATCTACAGCCACTGCGAGCACCACGTCGTTCCGTTCGTCGGCAAGGCACACGTGGCGTACATTCCGAACGGCAAGGTCGTCGGCCTTTCGAAGATCGCGCGCGTGGTCGACACGTTCGCGAAGCGGCTTCAGGTGCAAGAGAAACTCACGGCACAGATCGCGAATACGATCAACGAGACACTGAGCCCGCAAGGCACGGCCGTGATCCTCCAGTGCCAGCACTTCTGCATGTGCTACCGAGGCGTCCGCAAGCCAGGGTCGTGGACGACCACCAGCCGACTCACGGGGTGTTTCCTCGAGGATGATTCGTCTCGGATGGAGCTCTTGACCCTCATCGGGATGCCACGTTCCATCGGTGGCGCGGGGGCGTAGCGCGCCTCGCCGCGCATCCGCAAATGGCCCTCGATCTCCGGGACTCAGCATCGTACATTACCCGGCATGACTGAGCGGCACTACGACTGGATCATCGTTGGTTCGGGCTTCGGCGGAAGCACATCCGCGCACCGCCTCACCCAAAAAGGATACAGCGTTCTCGTCATCGAGAAGGGCCGCCGGTGGGCGCCTGAAGATTTCCCGAAGAACAACTGGAACGTGAAGAACTGGTTGTGGGAGCCGGCGATTGGCCTCCGCGGCATTTTTCAGATGACGCCGCTCAAACACATGACCGTGTACAGTGGCGTCGGGGTCGGCGGCGGGTCACTGGTCTACGCCAACACGCTTCCCACGCCGACGAAGGAGTTCTTCGAGGCGGAGTCATGGGGTGACCTCGCCGACTGGGAAACCGAGCTCACGCCGCACTACCAAACCGCCAAGCGAATGCTCGGCGCAGCGAAGAATCCCGTCGAAACGCGGGGCGACCGAATCATCGCAGAGATCGCCGAGGAGATCGGGCGTTCCGGGCGCGTCTTCCCGACGGAAGTCGCGGTGTTTTTCGGAGAGGCCGGCAAAGAAGTCCCCGACCCGTACTTCGACGGGGAAGGCCCGAGCCGCGTCGGGTGCACCTTTTGTGGCGCCTGCATGACGGGATGCCGCGTCGGCGCCAAGAACACACTCGACAAGAACTACCTCTACCTCGCCGAAAAGCAGGGCGCGGAAGTCCTCCCGGAAACCGAGGTCACCCACCTTTCACCTCGCGACGGCGGCGGCTTCCGCGTGCAGGCGAAGGGCGCCGACGGCGAAGTCGAGTTCACGAGCGACCGGCTGATCATGTCAGGTGGCGTGATGGGCACGATTCCGCTCCTCCTCAAGATGAAAGAAGATCCGCAAGGCCTTCCCAACCTCTCAGACAACCTCGGGAGCTTCGTTCGGTCCAACAGCGAAGCCTTGTTGGGGATCATCGCGCCTGGAAAGGGCACCAACTTCACCAAGGGCGTCGCGATCACATCGATCCTGCACACCGATGAGCACAGCCACATCGAACCCGTCCGCTACGGCCCCGGGTCGGGTTTCTTCCGAGCCATGATGGTGCCGCACGCTCCCGGCGCCACGCTCCTCGTGCGCGTCTGGGCCGCGATGCTGGCCGTCCTCCGGCACCCGTGGCGATGGCTCAAGGCGCTCTTCGTGCCGGACTTTGCGAAGCACACCCAGATTCTCCTCTACATGCGCACCCTCGAAGGCACGCTCCGCATGAAGCTCGGCCGGCAGTGGCGCACCGGATTTCGCCGAGGCCTGGTGACCGAGCTCGACAACCCCGACGACGCACCCAAAGCGTTCATCGAAGAGGCCACCGATCTCGCCGATCGCTTCGCAGAGAAGGTCGATGGCGTCACCGCCAACACGATCTCCGAGACCGTGTTCGGCATCCCGTCTACTGCCCACATCCTCGGCGGTGCATGCATGGGTGCCACGGCAGAAACCGGCGTCATCGACAGCACTCACCAAGTCTTCCACTACCCCGGCATGTACGTCATCGACGGCTCCGCCATCTCGGCCAACCCCGGCGTCAACCCATCCCTCACCATCACCGCCCTCGCCGAGCGCGCCA
>JBATTM010000016.1:0-4194 GCA_049670545.1 Polyangiales bacterium | reverse complement strand
GTGCCAAACATGCGAATTGAAAAGCCTTTTGAGCTCGCGCATCTAGAACGGACCATCTACGACGCCGCCGACGCCGCCAGCACCACCCCCAAGCGTGAATCCATTCACCCCTAAGAAAAGGGGACTGTCCCCTTTAAGGTGGGGTTAAGTTTGGGGGGTGGGTCGACGGATGATTGTGGTGGGGCTCGATTGTGCTGCCCCTGGGTTGGTGTTTGACCGGTATCGGGATTCGATGCCGAATGTGAGTGCGTTGATGGAGCGGGGGACGTGGGGGCCGATGCGTAGTTCGGAGCCACCGATCACCGTTCCGGCGTGGACGTGCATGGTTTCGGGACGGGACCCGGGCGAGCTCGGGCTCTACGGGTTTCGGAATCGCGTCGAGGGCGAGACCGGGCTTCGTCTCTGCTCAGGCCACGACGTCCGGGTGAAACGGGTCTGGGATTGGCTCGGGGATCACGGGCATCGAGTCGCCCCCCTGTTCGTCCCCTTGACCTCTCCGCCACGCCCGGTCCGCGGCCACATGATCTCCGGCTTCATGTGGAGCGGGGACGAAGAGCCATGGGCGTTTCCCGAGAGCCTGGCAGCCGAGATCGAAGCCGAGTTCGGTACCTACAAGTCTGATGTCGAGAACTTCCGTGCAGACGACCTCGACCGCATTTTGGACGAAGTGCACGCGATGACCGAACAGCATTTCGATATTGCCGAACACATCTGGTCAACCAAGAAACCAGATTTCATGATGATGGTCGAGATCGGTGTTGACCGATTTCACCATGCCTTTTGGCACCATATCGATCCCGCCCACCCGCGTCATGTAGAGGGCAACGCATGGGCGGATGCCGGGCGCACCTACTATGGCGCGATCGACCGCAGAATCGGAGACTTGATCGCGCGTGCCGATGACGACACGGCGTTCTTGGTGGTCAGCGATCACGGTGCGCGAGCGATGCACGGCGGGTTTTGCATCAACGACTGGCTGGTCGATCGGGGGTACCTCGTCCTCAAAGACGCCAGCGCCACACCGACAAGGATCGATCACGACAGGATCGATTGGAGCCGAACACGCGTCTGGGCCGAAGGCGGATACTACGCCCGGGTGTTCCTGAACGTCGCGGGACGAGAACCGAGCGGCGTCGTCGACCCCTCGCAGACGGCAGCTTTGAAGATGAAACTCCGAGGCGAACTCTCCGCCCTGCGCGCCGAGGATGGTCAACACCTCCCCACCCTCGTCCACGACCCACTCGACCACTACCGCACCGCCCGCGGCTTTCCACCGGACCTGATGGTCTACTTCGACGATCTATCGCTTCGCGCGATCGGGTCGGTCGGCCATCCGAGCCTAGTCGTACAGGACAATGACATCGGGCCCGACAGCTGCAACCACGACTGGGACGGAATCTTCATCCTGTCGGGCGGCGGTCTGCCGGGAAGAGGCCGGATCGATCGCGCGGACATCTACGACGTCACCCCTACCGTGTTGGGGGCGTTCGGGGTCGAACGGCCCCCGCACGTGCTCGGACGGGACTGGACGGCAACCGCCGGCTAGACTCCCGCCCGTGTCCGCCCGCAACCTCGTGATCGGCCTCGATGGACTCGACCTCGGGGTTGTCGAACAGTTTGGCCCCGAATGCCTGCCACAACTCCATGAGGTCATGGGCCGCGGCGCATACGCCGCGCTCGAATCCGTGCAACCGCCGGCAACGCTTCCAAACTGGACCACGTTCCTAACCGGCCTCGACCCGGCTCACCATGGCGTATTCGATTTCACGACGCGTAGCGGTTATCAGGTGCGCTTCACGGCCGGCACCGCCCGCGAGGCGCCGACCATCTTTCAACGCCTCGACCAGCTCGGTCTGCGATGCGCCTGCCTGAGTTTCCCTGCCACGTGGCCCCCGGAGCGGCTCGCGCATGGCGCCTTCGTGAGCGGGTGGGACGCGCCGGTGGCGTTCGAAGTCGACCGGTCATTCGTATGGCCGCCGCACTTGTACGACGAGACAGTCTCTCGCTTTGGGGTGCCGACGTTCGATGACATCGATGAGTTCGCGGCAGACGCGCCGGGATGGGTGGACGCGCTTCCGTCGGCATTGTGCACGCGGGTTGCCCGCAAGACGCAGTGGGCGCGGTGGCTACTAGACCGCGATTCATGGGATGTCTTCGCCGTGTACTTCGGGGAAACCGACACCGCATCGCACTACCTTTGGTCCCACCACGACCCGCAATCCCCGAGGCGGCCGCAGCACGTGTCGAGCGAACAGCGAGCGGCCCTGCTCCGCGTCTATCGCGCCGTCGATGAGGCGGTCGGTCAACTGCTACAGAGTGCAGGCGCCGACACGGAGCTCACGATCTTGAGCGATCACGGTTCGGGCGGTTCGTCGGACAAGGTGATCTATCTCAACCGACTACTCGCAGAACACGGCCTTCTCGAGTTCAAGGCAAACCGCGGAGCCATGGCAACCCGAGTCAAGGAGCTGGCCCTCCGCCGGCTCCCTCCACGGATTCGCGAGCAGCTCTTCCGTGTCGGCAACGCCTGGCTACCCAGCCGACTCGAATCAGGCGTGCGATTCGGATCGATCGACATGGCGCGAACGCTCGCGTTCAGCGACGAGCTCAACTACTTCCCAGCGGTCTACTTGAACCTCGAAGGCCGGGAGCCACGGGGAATCGTCCCCCCCGCGCAGCGGCAAGAAGTGGTCGCGCGCATTCGCGCCGCGCTGCTTGGGGTACGAGATCCCTGGACGGGAGCCCCGATCGTCAAGGCGGTCATCCCGCGGGAGGAGCTCTATGAGGGCCCGTGGCTCGAGCGCGCACCGGACTTGATCCTCGATATGCATCAAGACGGCGGATACTCGTACAATCTGATGCCGAGCAGTGGAGCGCCCCCAGGCCGTGGTGCCTGGCGAAAACTCGGTGAGCACGAAAAGGTCGGGAAGAAGGGCCGGAGCCTCCCGGGAAGCCACCGATCCCATGGGTTCATGGCGATTGGCGGGCCTCGCGTTCGACCGGCAGGGCGAGTCGATGCGCATATCGCCGACTTGACCGCCACCCTCTTGGCCCGTCTCGATCTTGCAGTGCCGGCCTCGTTCGCGGGGCGCGTCTTGTGGGAGGCACTCGACCTCGACGGCACGGCCCAGGCGCTTCCCGCACCCGCCGTCGTCGCCAAGCCCAAGGGGAACCAGGCAGCGCTCGAGAATCGACTCCGCGCACTCGGGTACATCGAATGAGAGTTCTACACGTCGCCTGTCTTCCCTTTCCGTCGTACCAGGGAACACAAGCGGCGGTCGACTCGATCCTCGCCACCGCGACGTCGGTCGGACACGACAGTCAATTGATCACGTACGCCTCAGGCGGGTACGAGATCGCCCCATCTTACGAGCTGCATCGAATCGGCGACTTCCCCAACGTGCGATCGCTCCGATCGGGTCCGTCCCTTGGCAAACTCGCTCTCGACGTTCGTTGTGTATTCGAGATCCGCAGGCAAGCGACGCTGCTCGAGCCTGATGCAATCGTCGCGCACCACATCGAAGCGGCGCTTGCCTGCATCGCCGCGAACGCCGGGCAGGTGCACTACCTCGCGCACACGTCCATCGAAACCGAGCTTCCGACTTACTTTCCGCGGCTCCCGGCAGGCCCAGTCGCCGCCACAGGGCGCCTCCTCGAGAGCAAGGTGTGTGAGAGGGTCGCGAGCGTGGGAGCCGTCTCGCCAGATCTCGCCACGGCCCTCAGCCGCGATGCGACGTACGTCCCGGTTCCGTGGCGGGCCATCGGCACGGACGGACCCGGCAGGCGCGAGGCGCGGCAGACGCTCGATCTCCCGGACGATGCCCTCGTGTGCCTATACGCGGGGAACCTGGATCGCTACCAAGGTTGGGAGAACCTCATCGAGGCGCTCCGCCTGCTTCGCACGACGCATCGGGACGCGATCCTGTTGGTGGCGACAGAGTCGAGACCTGACCCTGCTCTCGCGTACGCGGCGCGACTAGGCCTCGGAAACGCGCTTCACGTCGTCCGACTCGACGGGGAGCCCGCACGACGCTGCGTCCATGCCGCGGCCGACTTAGCCTGGATCCCTCGCAGAGCTCCCGGGGGATTGCCGATCAAGATGCTCGATGCGTTCGCTCGGCACCTTCCCGTCGTGGCCACCGAACGCGCGACCGCCGGCCTCCCAGCTCGCGACGCGTGCGTGGCCGTCCGCGA
>JBATTM010000015.1:0-22102 GCA_049670545.1 Polyangiales bacterium | reverse complement strand
CCGCGTGGTCGCTACACCGTGCAGGCTACGAGGTCGAGCTCTTCGAAAAGGGGCCCGCGCTCGGGGGAAACGCCAAGACGTTTCGCTGGACCGTCGGCGACCGAGTCGCGGAATCCCCACTCCTCGTGATCGCGTGGCCCGAGAAGTACTACCACAACTACCACCTTCTCCTTGAAGAGCTTGGTCTCGGACGTACGACCCTTCCGATCTCCTACTTCGTGAAACGCGGAGAAGAGATCTACCGACAAGACGGCGAGTCGTCGCTCGACGTCCGCTTCGCGCCCCAGTTCAAGCGATGGCGGAGGCTGGTGACGTTCGTATCCGCAGTCTGCAACTTCTTCCTACCGAGGGGTGGTCACGAGTCGATCTACCATTTCTCGTACTTCAATCCGATGAACGTGATCCCCCTCTATTGGCTCGCGCGCCTGTTCGGTGTCTCGAAGGAGTTCTGGCACACCATCTTCGTCCCCGTGCACAGTGCCACGTTCATCACGACCTCGATGAAAGGCATTCCCGCGGTGATCTTGCCGATCCTCGAAAGCATCGTGCCCCTCGAAACGCCCTGCCGCATGGGAACGTGGGACGGACCCCCTCGGCGGGTATTCGAGAGAATGACAGCGCCGTTCGGTGCGCACGTGCACACGGATCACGAAATCAAGAACGTCGCACGCGAGCGAGGTCGCTTCGTGCTGCACGATCAAGAGGGGCGACGTTTCGAGGCCGACAAGGTGATTTTCGCGTGCGACGCTCACGCGGTGCTCGGCGCCCTCGACCGACCCACCTGGCTTCAACGGGTGCTCCTCGGCAACTCGCAGTACGTTGACGACGTCGACCCGACTTTTTCGAAGTTCGTGGTCCATTCGGACGCCACCATATTTCCCGAGGCGCACCGCGAAGAGATCTGCTCGAATTTCAACACGTATGTGGAGCTCGACGACGATGGGTCGCTCGAATGCACATTCGTCCTTTCCTCCAAGTACCCAGGGCTTCACGAGTTTGGCGTGCCGATGCTCGTCACATTCAATTCTAAGAAGGCGATCGGCGAGGTGCGAAAGCGAATCGACTTGCCGCACCCAAACCACACGCTGTCGCTCAGAAATCTGATCATCATGTCGGCGATGCGATTTCTTCAGGGGAAGAACGACATCTTCTACTGCGGCACCTTCACGACGCCGGAGGGTGGCCACGACTTGTCGTTCATGTCTGGTTTGGTGGCAGCGCGAGCTGTAGGCGCACCGTACCCGCTTCCACGACGCAGTGAAGACGCCCACGCCGACTATCATCAGATGCAGAAGATGATGCTCGGCAAGGTGCTTCCCGATCAAACCGCGCAACCGACCACGGCTGACACTCAGCCCGTTGAGCCGTCCGCCTCGCTACGAGGCTGAGGCGTTGCCAACATATCGTCCGGCGCGGCGCCCTGAGTACACGCAATCCGCGATCGACAGACCGCTCACATACTGACGCGAGCAGATTCCCACCGCGCTTCGTCCGGCGGCATACAGCCCGCGCACCACGCCTCCCTCCTGGCGCGTGACTTGTCCGGTGCGTTCGTCGACCGCCAATCCGCCCAGCGTCATGACCGCGCACACGTGGCGCGCCGAGCCCAACGAACAGTCGATCGCATAGTAGGGGCCCCGGCCAAGGGGCTCCATCACGTCTGGGGCTTTATGGAATGCGTCAGGCTGCCGCCCCGCAGCCGCTTCGTCGTAGGTGTCGAGGGCGTGTTGGAGGTCGGCCTCTGGCACGGCGAGCCGTTTCGCGAGTGCAGAGACGTCGTTCGCCTTCTTGCAGTTGAAGTAGAGGTTCATCAGGGCGACCCCTCGCTGAAACCACTGAATCTTTCCAGGCTGGGCTTGCTCGCGCGCGAGACGCTTCAGGCGCTCGTTGATGATCAACGTAGCCTTTCCACCGTGCGCCTCGACCATCGCCTCGCCGATTTTGGAGCCGTACCAGAATTCGTTCGCGAATCGCCTTCCGTCGCCGTCGACCAACATCCCCGCGGCGAAGGCGTTGGGGGGATACAGGAATCGCCAGGCCGACGCCCGGTGCATCTGGTCCAGTCGACCCCCCACGCTTTCGCCGAGTACGATCCCTGCCCCGTCGTCCCCAGCGGTCCCAAGTGGAAGACCTGGGAGAAATGCGGGAATGTGCGCGGCGACCATCTCACGGTTGAAGACGAAACCGCCCGCGCAGAGCACGACCCCGCGGCGCGTGCGAATGCGCATTCGGACTCCGTGCGCCCCCTCGATGGCTTCGCCGCGCGTCCTGAGGAACTGAGCCACCTTGGGCACGATCTTGGCTAGTGTCGTTTCCGCGCGGTGGAGCCATGCATGGAGCGCTCGCCATCCGCGAGAGGCGATCGCCCGGTATTCCGCTCCGACGACGCTCCCCTGCCCATCGACGATGAGTCGATCCACCCGGCATTGGAGCCGAACGCGTGCGCCTAGTTCTCGCGCGGAGGCTTGAAGCGGATTCACCAAGTTGGCCCCGGGAAACGCGCCGCCGTCGGTGCGGTGTCCGCGCGGCGCAGGGGTTGCCTCCTCGCAATATGGCGCGAACGTCTCGTTGCCGGAGTAGTAGAGGTGATACTCGTTCGTCGGGTAGGAAGTCTTGGTCGGACAGAGGTTTCCGAAAAATGGGACCCCGCGGTCGGTGAGCCACCGCACGTTCTCCGCGCTCGTCTCGCAAAAATCACGCAGTGTCTCGGGGCTCACGGCGTCCTGAACTTCGAGTGTCAGGTACCGAAACATGTTGTCGACGGTGTCCTCGACCCCCGCTTCGCGCTGGATGTGGGTTCCACCCCCAGCGTAGAAGACGCCACCGCTGATCGCGGTTGCACCGCCCCCGAGAAATCGGTCGAGCACGACGACTTCGGCGCCGCCCTCCGACGCTTCGATCGCGGCGCAGGCGCCAGCGGCACCGAACCCCACGACCACCACGTCGGTCGTGTCATCCCATGGCGCATTGTCGACATCGTCGAGGACGAGGGGCTGCGATCGGCTCATCGGGATTGCGCACGGTAGCATGCCGGTTCAAGTTCCGCAGCGCTTCATGGAGCTTCGAGTGAATCGAGAAGGGGTTGGCCCCGAGTGCCTGGTCACCGGTGGCAATGGGTATGTGGGCAAGCATCTTGTTCGGCGACTCGTCGAGCTCGGATGCAACGTTCGCTCACTCGACCTTGCGCCAAGCTCTCATGGAATCGAAGCCGCGCGTTCGATCGTCGGTGATGTCAGAAGCCTTGGCGACATGGCGAACGCGTGTGACGGGGTCGACAGCGTGTTTCACACGGCTGCAGTCATCAATACGCTGACCCTTGCGCGGCCGTCCGTGCGCCGGCACGTCTACGACGTCAACGTGCGCGGAACCGAGACGGTGATCCGCGCATGCGAAGCGGCCGGCGTCAAGAAGCTCATTTTCACGAGTTCGATCGTCGTCGCGGTAGACCGTCCCATTCGCGAAGGTGACGAGTCGTCGCCGTACGTCGGCACCGACGGCCTTCCCGACCTGTACTCGCAGTCCAAGAGCCAAGCCGAACGGCGTGTGCTTGCCGCTGACGATCCAGATGGACTGCGGACGGCTGCAGTGCGACCGGGCGGCGTCTGGGGGCCGGGGGAGGGCGCGGTCGTCCTCGAAGGGTTTCTCACGCATCTGGCCAAAGGCCAGTTTCGGGCGACGATTGGGGACGGAGCCTCGGTTACCGACAACGTCCATGTCGATTCCGTCGTCGATGGGCACTTCCTCGCCGCGCAGAAGCTTTCTGATGATCCCGAGCTCGTTGCAGGCGAGGCCTATTTCGTCAGCGACGATGAGCCGACCAATCCCGTCACGTGGTACCGGCCAATCGTCGAGTCCCTAGGCTATGTCTGGCCGCGCTTTCGGGTTCCCGCCACGCTCGCCTACGCTGCCGCCTATGCCGGAGAAGTGGCGCACTACTTGGGGGGGCCGTTCCCCAAGCTCACCCGCCGCGATGTTCGGGCGGTGAGTCGCGACGCGTCATTTCGGATCGACAAAGCGCGCGCGCACCTTGGCTACCGGCCGCGCACCACCGCCGCCGAGGGACTCCCCCAGCTGATGCCGGAGCTCCGCGCGGCCCATGATCGGATGAAGCGAGCCTGATGAACAAGCTGATCTATCTGCTCTGGCCGACGAGGCCCATGGAGCCCGAAGCGCGGCGAACGATTCTGCTCGATCGATGCGCGCCGGCGTTGATCGGCGCGGGTGCACGCTATCTGACAGTGCGAATCGACGACGACGACGCGCGGATTCCCTCCCCGAGCCCCATGAGCAAGCGAACGAGGCCCTTCGTCGCCGAGGTCAGCGTGTGGGTCGATCACGTGACCGTTCGGGAGGCGCTCGAGGCTGTGCTTCGTGATGCGTGCTTCGAAATCGCGGGGTACGAGGTCACCGAGCATCTGTACACAGATTACGGTGGCAACGCGCATGCTCCGCCTCGGGATTGGGCGGATAGAGTCCGCTCTCCTGGCATCGTGTCGGTCACCCCGCTCGAACGCCCCGCGCGGTATCCGAAAGACCGCTGGATGCGCCACTGGTTCAACCGCCAGGGGCCGATGTCGGAGGCCATGCAGCCAAGATCTCGGTACGTGCGCAATGTCGTCCGAGATGTTCTCACGCCGGGTGCGTTTCCCTACGCGGGAATCGTAGAGGAATCATGGCCTTCTGCGGAGCACGTCACCGATCCGATGAAGTTCTACGGGGCTCGAAACCGCCTCGAGCTGCTCAAGAACATGGCGATCATGCTACAGAGCGTCTCCACGTTTCTCCCGATTTCGCGGATTACCAGCGTCACCACAAGTGAATACTTCGTTCGCAGTCCTGGACGATGAAGCCGCGAAATAGGCTGGACCCATCTACCGTTAGTTGGGGTATCCTCCCGACCCTGATGCAGACGGATCGCAGAGGCTTCATGAAGATTTCGGCCGGGAGCGCCGTGGCGCTTTCGACCATGAGCACCGGAGCGTGGCTCTCCGGCTGCACATCCGCGAGTACTGCTCCGGGTATGGCGTTCTTGCGGCCCGAGGATATCGTCATGCTCGAAGCGTTCGTCCCTTCGATCCTGGCGGGCCAGGTCGGTCCTGGCGAGACCGACAAGATCAACGGGATCATTCAATCGTTCGACGAGCTCCTCGGTTCGACCTCTCAGATCGTGGTCGATCTGATCCAGCAAGCGTTCGATGCCCTGAGCCTCGCGCCCGCAAGGGGTCTGATGACGGGGCAATGGTCCTCCTGGTCGAAGGCGAGTGTTGCCGACACCGATCGTGCGCTCGCTCGCTTGCGAGACAGCAAGATCGAGCTCTTGAACGCGATCTACGCGGCGATGATTCGAATGGTGGCGAGTGCGTACTACCTCATCCCCGAGTACCAGCGGACGACTGGGTACCCCGGGCCCCCCAAGAAGCAGCCAGCCGTGTTGCCCGCCGTCGATCGACCCGTTGTCGCGGAGGAGCCCCAGTGACCGACTTGTCGACGATTACGCTCGCCAGCAGCAATGACCCGTACCTCAAAGCCGAGGAACGGGGTTGGTCGATCACGAATTCGACCGCGCTCAATTCCTCTGTGACCCTCGAAGCCGACGTCGTGATCGTCGGGACCGGCGCGGGCGGTGGTACAGCCGCCGAGACTCTCAGCAAGGCTGGGCTCAGCGTGGTTCTGCTCGAAGCGGGGCCACTCAAGACATCGAGCGAGTTCGATATGGACGAGCGAGCCGCCTACGCTGACCTCTACCAAGAGGGAACGGGGCGCGCGAACAAGACAGGGTCCATCGTGATTCTGCAAGGCCGCTCGGTCGGTGGTTCCACTACGGTCAACTGGACCACGAGCTTTCGAACGCCGCCCGAGACGCTGCAGTTCTGGGCCGACAAGATGGCCGTGACCGGGATGTCGGTCGACGAGATGGCCCCCTATTTCCAGCAGATGGAGGAGCGGCTCAACATTCAACGCTGGGCAATGCCTCCCAACCCGAACAACGAGCAACTCGCGATCGCCGCCAAGAAGCTCGGATACTCATGGGACATCATTCACCGCAACGTGAAAGGCTGCTTGAACCTCGGGTACTGCGGCCTCGGTTGCCCGGTCGACGCCAAGCAATCGATGCTCGTGACGACCATTCCGAGCGCGCTCGACAACAAGGCGAAGCTCTTTCACCACGCGAGGGTCGAACGCGTTCTCATGGAGGGTGACGCCGTCGTCGGAGTGGAGGCCTCGGCCCTCACCGCCAACGGATGGGAACGTACCGGCCAGACGATCACGGTCCGGGCCACGCGGACGATTCTCTCGGGGGGCGGGATCAACACGCCCGCGGTGCTGCTCCGGTCGGGTGTCCCTGATCCACACGCTACCATCGGCAAGCGCACGTTCTTGCACCCCACGACGCTGTCCCTTGCGATCTACGACAAGCTCATCGACCCCTACTACGGCGCACCGCAGTCGGTGTACTCGGACCACTTTCAGTGGCAGACGATCGATACTGGGCCGGTCAATTTCAAGCTCGAGGCGCCTCCGATGCAACCCGCTTTCGCTGCCGGCTTCTATGGTGCGATGGGCGAAGACCTCACGGGCAGCATGGACAAGCTTGCTTATACCAACTGCCTCATCGCCTTGATGCGTGACGGGTTCGATGAACGGAGCCCAGGTGGATGGATCGAGTTGAACGATCGTGGTGCGCCCATCATCAACTACGACCTCAACCCGTATCTGCTCGACGGCGTGCGCCGTGCGTGGAACGTGATGGTCGAGATGCAGTTCGCTGCGGGTGCCAAGACTGTCCGTCCCGCACACAAGGCTGCGCGCCACTACGGGTCGTGGGCGAAGGCGAAAGAAGCGATTGCCTCGTTTCCCTATACGCCCTTCGGCGTGACCGTCGGAAGCGCGCATGTGATGGGTGGGTGCGCGATGGGGGAGGACCAAACCCGCAGCGTCGTCAGCAGTGACGGCAAGTTCCATCACCTCGACAATCTCTACGTCATGGATGGGTCGCTCTTCCCAACCAGTATCGGCGCGAACCCACAGCTCTCGATCTACGGTCTCGTGCTCAAGCTTTCGACGAATCTCGCTGCAGAGTTCGCGGCGTGACCCTTTCGCCCGCTCACCTCGAGTACTGGCGACCTCGAAACGACACGAAAAAGTTCATCGAGAGGACGTGATCCATCAGGTCGGGCTGTCGGGAGAGGAACACGTTGAGGTATCCAACTTCGACGCGAAACAGTGATTCGATCGCGTACACCGCGAGGCCCCCAAAGACGCGGTTTTGATCGAACCCTTGCGCGGCCCAGGTCGCGCCCTGAATCCCGACGAACACCTCGTCCCAGATTGCGAGGCCGACGGGCAAGCGTTTTCGGGGTCGATAGTTCAGTCGAACGAACTGGCGGAACCGATGGGCGGTCCCTTCCGCGCCCTTCAGAAACCGCTGCTCGACCCGCGTGCGTGACTGAAACAGGACGCCGTCATCGCCACGATAGGTGAGGAGAAGCTGTTCCCAGACGCGTTGCTCGTCCGCCCGCTCCCCAGATTCATCTGCCCAGACCGGCACCCACGCGTACCCGAGCCACACCGAACCCCAAGGTGCGAAGGCGAACCCGATTCCCGGGCGCACGATCGCAACCGTACCGATCTCGTTGCGGCGGCCCTGTACGTCGAGCCAGAAAACCGGGCTCGGGCTGTCTGCGTACACCTGGGCGTTGTAGAAGAGGGCGCCCCAGATCGCGAAGTCCTGTTCGAGTTGTGCGCGTGCGGTCCCCGCGCTGCACAGCCACAGCGTTGGCAGGATGACCCACATTGCGTATCGCGGGCGCCGATTCACGGCAACGTCTTTCGTGCCAGAGTGACCGGATCGTCCCCCGGGCCGAGAGGACGAATCCAGATTTCGTAGTCCTGCGCAACGGCCTCCACGATGTAGGACGCGAGTGGCGGGCGTCCCCACGAGTTGTCACCGCCCACGCCGCGCTGCGCACGATCGAGGTTGACGTGGGTCATGTTGTCTGCCGGAATCTCGTGCGGGTGGGACGCGACCTCAATGGAAGAGGTCGCGAAGGGGAGAGCGTTGGCGCTCAACGTAGGCTCGCCGACGGCGAGAAGTCCCCGACCTGCCGCATCGGTCACCGAGATGAAGTGTACGTCGGTCTTATTGCCCGCTTCTTGAGGGCGGGCGTACGGAACGAACTGTTCTGCGATCGTGCCTGAAAACAGACCGACGGGCTGCTCTTGGCGGTCGGCGTAGCTCGGCTCGGGCCCGCGGCCATACCATAGGACGCGATCGAACGACCGGTCGAGCGCCAGGTGCATGCCGAAGCGCGGGAACTCGGGGAGTCTCCCGCCTGGGTCGACCCCGAGTCTCACCCCCACCTCGCCGCTCGCGAAGATGCGATACACGACTTCGAACACCGCGTTGATTCCGGTGGACTCGAGTTGTGCCGTGATGACGGTCTCGGTTACGGAACCCGTGTCGACGTCGAGGGCGGTGACCGCCATGTTGGCGCCGGCGTCTCTCCAAACGGCGGCCCGTTGCTCGAGTGCGGTCCCGAAGTCGTTGTCTGTGGGCGCTCGCCAGAAATCGGGGCGGAGCGGTTGTGCGAGCAGCTCCTCGCCACCGCTGACGAAGGACACCAACGCACCCGTGTCTGCAGCGACCGTCACGCTGAACCCGTCCCCGCTGACTTGTACGTCGTCGTCCTCGTTGACAATGAGCGCATCGAGCTCCGATGGATCGAGCGCCGGCCCGGTTTCGCCGAAGGGCAAAGCGAAGTCGGCCCACGCGACCTCATGACCCGCGTCCGCCCACAATTGATCGACCGTCGTCTGGAACGATAGTCGTAGCCGGGCGTTGGCCCCATCGGGCACCGATGGCTCCACGAACGGCACTTGCAGCTCCATCGCCACGCCCGGCTCGAGTGCGGGAAGTGTGAGGTCGCCCTCTTGGTCGATAGCCCCGTCGATCTCCACCGACCAGGCGGCGCGTACTTGGTCGGTCAGCACGCTGTGGTCGTAGCGATTTCGGATCTCGATGATGCCGGAAGGAAGGTCTACTGCTTCGACTCCAACCGGTTGCATGACGTGTTTCATCGCCGCGAGCCCCGGATGCGGGACCTGGTCGGACCCAACCAGTCCGTTGATGCAGAAGTTGTTTCCGTAGAGACGGGTGATTTGATTCAGCTGGTCACTGGGGATCCCAGGCCCGATGTCACCACCGTAGGCGAAGAACGTGTCTCCGTCGGAACCGGGCACCGGAAGACGAATGCCTTGGTCGATCCAATCCCACACGAATCCGCCCTGAGCCTGATCGTACGCGTGAAAGACATCCCAGAACTCTCGCATGTTGCCGGTGCTGTTCCCCATTGCGTGTGCGTACTCGATCAAGATGATCGGTCGCGGCTGGGGTTCGCTCACGTAGTCTTCCACGAGTTCGGCTGTCCAATACATTGGGCACTGTACGTCGCTGTGGTCAGCGACAATCCCTTCACCCCCGCGGTTGGAGCCTTCGTAGAACACCGGTCGCGACGGGTCGCGCTCATGGAGCCAGTCGCTGATGTTGTCGAACGTCGCACCGTCTGCCGCCTCGTTGCCCATCGACCACACGATGACGGATGGCTGATTCTTGTCGCGTTCGAGCATGCGTTCGACGCGCTCCATGTGGTTCGACTCCCACTCGGGGACCGTGCCGAGATCGATTCCTGCGAACATCCACAGCCCGTGGGTCTCGAGATTGGCCTCGTCGACCATGTAGATTCCGTACTCGTTCGCGAGTTCGTACCATCGAGGCGTGAGCGGGTAGTGACCGGGGCGAACTGCGTTGAATCCATACTGCTTCAACAGACGGAGGTCCGTGAGCATGTCCTCTTCGGTGACGTAGTGACCGGTATCGGGGTTGTGTTCATGTCGGTTCACGCCTCGAACGAGAATTGGCTTCCCGTTGACCTGGAGCTGCCCATCTTCGATCGCGACCCGACGGAACCCGACTTGCTGGCTGATCAATTCCTCGGGCCCGTCCTCGGGTTCGAGAACGAGTGCGAGTGTGTAGAGATTGGGGCTCTCTGCGGACCAAAGGCGCGGAGCGTCGACGGTGAAGCGTAGCTGGACTCTCGCGTCGCCACACGCGTCGAGCGACACCTCCTGCATGTCCGAGGCGTCGTCTATCTCAGCGAGACGTATCGAAACGCGATCAGACGCGTCGCTAGGCGCGAGGCGTCGAAGGTCCACATCGACGACCACGGAGCCCTCTGAAAAATCATCGTTCAGCTCGGCATGGACTTCGAAGTCGCGAATGTACGTACCGCCAGCCGACCACAGCGTGACATCTCGAAAGATCCCACTGAGGTTCCACATGTCCTGCTTCTCGAGCCAGGTCCCGTCCGACCAGCGATGAACCTGCACCGCCAAGACGTTGTCGCCCTCAACCAGAAAGGGGGTGAGATCGAACTCGGCCGGTGTCCGGCTCCCCTGCGCGTACCCCACTCGTCGGCCATTGACCCAGAGATAGAACGCGGAGTCCACCCCTTCGAATCGGACGAACACGCTGCGTCCGTCCCATGCCGCCGGGATCTCGAAGTTGCGGCGATAGGAGCTGACGCTGTTGTTCTCGGACGGGATCGTTGGAAAGTCGAAGTCAGACCGGCGTTCCGGATCGAACGGGTAGTGCTGGTTGAGATAGATGGCGTCCCCGTATCCCAACATCTCGACGTTGGACGGGACGGAGATCTCGTCCCAGGCCGAGTCATCGAAGTCTGCTCCCTCGAATCCCTCCGGTCGTCCACTTGGAGACTCGGAGAAATCGTAGCGCCACGTGCCATTCAACGAGATGGCCTCGACGCTGTCGTTGCTGTTGCGAGGCACGAACCATGCCCGCGCCGCCTCTCGGTTGACCGAGGTCACCTCGAAGTTGTTCCAGAGTGGCTCTTGTTCGTCGGGCCACGCGATCTCGCCATCGTTGCAGAGCAAGGCGTCGGGGCTTCCCGTCTCATCCGCACTGCTTCCGCATCCCAGCCCCAACCAGGCAATCAGGCCGACGAGACACATCACGATGTGTCGGGCGTTCACAAGCAAATTCATCATTGGACTCCACCGCACGTGCCGATCGGGCGTCGTGCCGACTTGAATCGGCGGAGTCTTTCACAAAGTCGGCTTGCAATCGAACCGATACGGCCAGAAACTGCTGCCCCGGATGGGTGATGTCGTCGACAATCTAGACAGCACGGCCCGCGATCATCTCGCCAACGAACGGACATTCTTGGCTTGGGTTCGCACGGCGCTCGGCATGGTGGGCCTCGGCGTCGTGGTCGAGCGGCTGGTGGCCGGAGAACAGCGCCTCGGTGTGCTCACTGGGGTCGCGTTCATCGGCTTTGGCGGTCTGGCTCTGATGTACGCACTCGGTAGGTACCTGTGGGTGGCGAAGAATCTCGAGCGAGGCCTTTTTCCTGTCGCGTTGCGCGGTCCCGTCATCGTCGCGATGGGGGCGTTGTTCGTGACAGTCGCTGCGATGTTGTACGTCTTGATTTGAACGAAGCATGCTCGAGGCGCTTGCACACACCATCTCGATCGCGGAAGCCAGCTTCGAGTCGATTCCGAGCGCCCGCAAGGCGACGCTCGGAGAGATCGCGAGGTTCATCGCAGAGCGTGTCGACCGCCACGAGGACGTTCCACTCACGTTCATTTGCACCCACAACTCGCGCCGAAGTCATATTGCGCAACTCTGGGCTGCGGCAGGCGCAGCTCAGTACACGGTTCCGGGTGTTCGCGTCTTCTCGGGCGGTACCGAGGTCACGGCGTTCCACCCGAACGCGATCGAGGCGATGGCCCGCGCCGGCTTCGACATGGACAATCCCGGTGGGCCCAACCCTCACGTCCGAGTCCGGTACGACGGTGATGCCCCGCCCCTCACCTGTTTCTCGAAGCGCTACGATGACTCGCCGAACCCGGGCGGAGGATTCGCGGCCGTGATGACTTGCGCGGCCGCGGACGAAGCCTGCCCCGTCGTACACGGTGCATCGTTTCGCATCTCGCTTCCGTTCGATGATCCCAAGGTCGCCGATGGGACCCCGGAGCAGGAGACGACCTACGATCGTCGTTGCCTGCAAATCGGCGCAGAGATGCTGTACGTGTTCTCGTGCGTGGCCCGCTGACGTCAGCGAATGATTACAGGGCTCGGTTCCGGGGGGGCAGCGAGAGAGTCACGGCTCGACTTCGGAACACGGCCGTCGGCCTCGGTCACGCGCAATGCTTCGGCAAGCTCGGCTGCGATCCAAACGCGCCCTGAGCGTTCCATTCGCGCGGGGTCCTCGGCGAGGGCTCCGATCACGCTCCCGACGAACTCTGGGCTTTCGGCGTTCTCGAGGAACCTGCCGTAGGGCCCCTCCATTGCGCCGGGATGGGCAAAGAGCGGCTCGTTGCGTTCGGTGCGAACGAAACCGAGCCACAAGCTGACCACCGCAACGTCGTGCGGCCGGAAATCGACCGCCATATCCATGGCCATCTTGTCAGTCCCTGCCTTTCCCGCCCCGTACGCGGGACCGTGCATGTAGCAGCGGGACCCGTAGCTCGACGTGAAGACGACGAGGCCGCCAGCCTTCACGAGCCAGGGTGCCGCGTGGTAGCTCGATACATAGTGGGAGCGGAGGCCGACGTTCATCATCTGGGCGAGATCGATCGACTTCTCCCAAAAGGCGCCTGGTCGCGCTAGGTCGCGTGGAATCACCGTGGCGTTGTTGACGAGGACGTCGAGACACGCTTGTTCGCTACCGACCCGTTCGAATAGTCGCCGCACGCTGTCATCGTCGCTGTGGTCACACGCGACCGCGACGCCCTCACCCCCGGCCTCACTGACCGCCCGCGCCGTTGCCTGGATGGAGCCCCCGAGCGGGTGAGCGCGCGAGGTCGTGCTTCTGCCGGTGACGTACACGGTCATCCCGCTGCGGCCGAGCGCGATTGCCACGCCTTTGCCTACGCCGCGACTCGCGCCCGTGACGACAGCGACCTTGCCTGGTTCTACACTCATGGCCGATGGTTGTAGCACGCGGCAAGCGTTCGAACGCCTCGATGGAAGTTGCGCGCCACGTTCTCTATACTTCGCCCATGCAGCCTGAGTCGGACCATGCCTCCCCGCCTCGCGAGTACCTCATCCAGGGTCGCACGGTGTCGATGCCGTGCATCGTGCGAGACGCTTGCTCGGCCACCGCGACTTGGCTCGTCCCCGCGGCCGCGGGACAGGCGCTTCTTCCCGGCCCTGAACTCGAGGTCGCCGAGGTCCTGCCAGGTCGCGGGCTTCTCAGCATCTCGTGCATCGACTATCGAGACAACGATCTCGGCGACTACAACGAAGTCTCGATCGCTTTGTTCGTCCGGGAGCGAGGCACGCCTCGTGGCGTTCCCTATGCAGGAAGCGCGATCGACATGATGCGCGGCAAGTTGCCGACCCACATTCTCCATCTTCCAGTCAATCAATCCTTCACGTGTGAAGCGGGGAGGGTGATCTGGGGCTTTCCGAAGACGGTCGACGAGATCGATTTCGACACGGGTGGCGACCGAGCGCGTTGTACGTGGTCGCGCGACGGTCAGGAGGTGTTGCGAGTGAGCATGCCGATCGGCGGTACCCGCGACTTTCCGGAGCAGATCTTGCGAACCTACAGCTACATCGACGGTGTTCTCCACAAGACCGATTTCACGTCGAGCGCGAAGAATCTCGGCGTGAAGCTCCGAGGCGCTCACCTCGAGCTTGGTGCGCATCCGATCGCCGACCAGCTTCGGTCACTTGGGCTGCCGAAGCCAGCGCTGATGAGCATGTGGATGGGCAAGATGCGCGGTAGGTTCGAGCCGGCGCACCGCGTGGGTTGAAATCGAGTCGCGGTCGGCTACCTAGACCTTCCTACGGAGGGTCAAGATGGAAACTCGCGCTGCGGTCGCGCATGCGGCCGGTCAACCACTATCGATCGAAACGGTCCGACTCGAAGGTCCGCGTGCCGGTGAAGTGCTCGTCGAGATCAAAGCGACCGGGATTTGCCACACCGACGCCTACACACTGTCCGGCGCCGATCCCGAGGGTATTTTCCCTTCGATCCTCGGTCACGAGGGCGCGGGGGTGGTCCTCGAGGTCGGCGATGGTGTGAAGTCGTTAGCGCCGGGCGATCATGTGATCCCTCTCTACGTCCCCGAGTGTCGCGCCTGTGAGTACTGCCTTTCAGGCAAGACGAATCTCTGCCAAGCGGTCCGCGCGACCCAAGGACAGGGGCTCATGCCGGATGGGTCGAGTCGGTTCTCGATCGGTGGAGACACGATCTTCCACTACATGGGCACATCGACGTTCGCTCAGTACACGGTAGTGCCAGAGATCGCGCTCGCGAAGATTCGCCCGGACGCGCCGTTCGACAAGGTTTGCTACATTGGTTGCGGTGTCACCACCGGTATCGGCGCGGTGATCAACACAGCGAAGGTCGAACCCGGTGCCAACGTCGTGGTCTTTGGCCTTGGGGGAATCGGCCTCAACGTACTCCAGGGCTGCAGGATGGTCGGCGCCGACAAGATCATTGGTGTCGACATCAACCCCGCGCGGCGAGATCTCGCCGAGAAATTCGGCATGACCCACTTCGTCAACCCCAAGGAAGTGCGCGAAGACTTGGTCGCGCATCTCGTGGATCTCACGGGCGGCGGTGCGGACTACACGTTCGAGTGCATCGGCAGCGTCGACGTGATGCGGCAGGCCCTCGAGTGCTGCCACAAAGGTTGGGGCGAGAGCGTGATCATCGGGGTGGCCGCCTCGGGCGAGGAGATCGCCACGCGTCCGTTTCAACTCGTCACGGGTCGCGTGTGGCGTGGGACTGCCTTTGGAGGCGCAAAGGGCCGCACGGACGTGCCGAAGATCGTCGACTGGTATATGGACGGAAAGATCAACATCGACGACTTGATCACCCATACGATGCCTCTCGACGACATCAACAACGCCTTCGACTTGATGCATGAAGGCACTTCGATTCGAAGCGTGGTGGAGTTCTAGCGTGACTGAAGGGATATTCGTTCATCAGTTCGAGCTCGGCCCTTGGGACAACTTCATCTATCTCATCGGCGACAAGGCGACGCGTACCTGTGCGGTCGTCGACCCTGCGTGGGATGTGCGGGCGATCCTCGACGAGGCGGAGCGCATCGATGTCGAGATCACGCACGCTCTGTGCACACATAGCCATTTCGACCACGTCAATCGCGTCGATGCACTACTCGAGCATCGAGACATCCCGGTCCACATGCTTGGAACCGAGATCGAGTTCTCGGGCTTTCACTCCGAGAACCTCCAGAGCCACAGCCCAGGCGATGTGATCCGTGTCGGGGAACACCTCGAGATCACGATGGTGCACACTCCAGGCCATACCCCCGGCTCGACGACGTATCAGATCCAAGATGCGATCGTCACTGGCGACACCCTCTTCGTTCAGGGCTGCGGGCGGTGTGACTTCGTCGGTGGCGACCCGGAGATCATGTATGCCACCTTGAAGACGCTCACCGAATCGCTTCCGAAGGCCACTCGAATGTATCCAGGGCACAACTACGGCCCCCTCACGGTTTCCACGCTCGACGAAGAGCTTCGCGAGAACCCCTATCTCCGACACGCGACGCTCGACGAATTCGTCGCTCATCGCATGGATGGGAAAAGCCCAGGCACGGAGTTGCCCGCGGCGCCGGACTGGCCATCACGCTAGAGCGTATCTCAAGAATGGCTCGGTCGATCTCGGGGCGGGATGGCACCATCTGCGCCCATCGCCTCACGCTCAAAAATCCTCGGCATTTCCTCGGTTCGCGGACGGCACATCTCGCACCATCGCGCTCCCAAACCCTCGGTCACCATTCATGAGATACGCTCTCAGTGATCCGACTGGCTCTTGCGGTGCTTGAGGGCCTGCACGATCATCTCGACCACGGGCCCGACGCTCGCCATCATCGCAACGCCGCTCGAACTCGCGTTGGATATCGCGGACAGCCCATCTTCGATGCGTTGAACGTGCCCGGTGATGCGCTGGACCTCGGCGCGGACGAGGTCGGCGTCCGCCGCGAGCTCGGCCATCGCCATCTCTCGGATCTCTTGCACCATGGCCTCCTCGGGCGCCGATCGGGGACGTTGTGCGGCGAGCGCGACGAGGGTGGCGAGAAGCGCGTTCACGCCCCCGAGAACGAACGCGCCCTTTGCCTTTCCGTAGGCTTCCGCGAGCGACTCGTAGGCGCCGAAATTGATCATGCCTACGGTGAGCAAGGCAAGCCCCACCGCGATCGCTGCCAGCGCCATGCGCCGACCCGCGTGCCGAGCGTTCGCGCGGCCGAGTGTGGCTTCCGCGCGTGCCCAAATCCGTAGCTTCAGCATCGTTTCGTTCACTTGAACCTCCTCACCGCAGGAACCTTCCGACCAGAACCCCTAGCGCGAACACGGCAACGCCGGCGGCCACAGGGCTCTCTTTCACCTCGTGCTCGAGGAGTTCGACCAGCTCACCAACATGGCCGACGAGCCCCTCATGGCCCGTATCCGCAACGGCAACGCGAACAGGGCTTTCACTGCTGCCAGACGCTGGTTTCTCTGCCGCCACCGGTTTCCTCGAAGCAACGAGTGCTGCGACCTCTTCGCGAAGCGCGAGCAGCTCGGCCTTGATGTCCTCATTCGCCATCTTTGCTCTCCTTCTCTCCACGTTCGCGTCCTGGCGACCATGATGCACTGCCGGACGCGTGCGTGTCTGGCTCAACTTGCGTTTCGACCTCGTACCGTGTCGTCGATGAGAAGGCTAGACCCGTCGTGGACATGGCGCCCACGACAACCCTGTGGCCAATACGCGTCCGTTTGGCTAGGCTCGGCCCTTCGCGACGAGGAGGGTTGGATGTCGAACTGCGCAAAATTGGTTCTCATGGTGGGTTTGGGCTGCGCGCTTGGTTGTCAGCCGCGGATCGAACAATCAGGCAAGGAAGGGACGAAGGATGATGCAGCCTCGGCGGCTCCCTCCGCGGTGTCTGCTCCAGCCCAAGCCAAGACCGGCTGGGAGCCCTCGAAGGTCGAGTACCCGCCGAGCGCCGAGTCCCTCGTCAAGACGGACGACGTCGTTGCGGCAGGCAAAGGCGGCGATGCACCGAACATCTTGGTGATCTGGGGCGACGATATCGGGCAATCGAACATCAGTGCGTACACCATGGGCCTCGTAGGATACCGAACGCCGAACATCGATCGGGTCGCGCAGGAAGGGATGATTTTCACCGACTACTACGGCGAGCAGAGCTGCACGGCAGGGCGGTCGATCTTCATCACCGGTCAGTCGGTATTTCGCACGGGGCTGTCGAAGGTCGGCATGCCCGCGTCCGACATCGGGCTTTCTGGAGACGACCCGACGATTGCTGAGCTCCTCAAGCCGCTCGGGTATGCGACCGGTCAGTTTGGAAAGAACCATCTGGGCGACAAGGACGAGTTCCTCCCGAGCAACCACGGCTTCGACGAGTTCTTCGGCAATCTGTATCACCTAAACGCGGAAGAAGAGCCGGAGAACGAGGACTACCCGAAGGATCCGTCGTTCCGAGAGCGGTTCGGGCCGCGTGGGGTCATTCACGGCGACTCGGATGGGAACATCGAAGACACGGGTGCGCTCACCAAGAAGCGCATGGAATCCATCGACGATGAGACCGTGGCGGCCGCGCTCGACTTCATCGAACGACAACACGAAGCGGGGAACAAGTTCTTCGTATGGTGGAACGGCACGCGGATGCACTTCCGTACCCACGTAAAACCCGAGCTTCGGGGGACCTCGGGCCAGAACGAGTACGCCGACGGCATGATCGAGCATGACGGCCACGTCGGCCAGCTCCTCGACAAGTTGGATGAGCTCGGCATCACCGACAACACCCTCGTCTTTTACAGCACCGACAACGGCCCTCACTACAACAGTTGGCCTGACGCGGCGGTGACGCCCTTCCGCGGCGAGAAGAACACCAACTGGGAGGGCGGCTGGCGCGTGCCGTCGATGGTACGATGGCCCGGCAGGATCCCCGCCGGGACCGTCTCCAACGGCATCATGTCTCACCTCGACTGGCTCCCCACATTGCTCGCCGCCGCCGGTCAGCCGGACGTCAAGGAAGCTCTGCTCAACGGTTACCGCGCCGGTAGCAAGCGCTTCAAGGTTCACCTCGATGGATACAACCAGCTCGACATGTTGCTTGGCAATGGCCCGAGTGCGCGAAACGAGCTGTTCTATTTCTCTGACGACGGGGACTTGACGGCGCTTCGATGGAACGATTGGAAGATGGTGTTCATGGAGCAGCGCGCCCAAGGCACGCTTCAAGTGTGGGCCGAGCCCTTCGTCACGTTGCGTGTGCCGAAGATCTTCAATCTTCGTCAAGACCCGTACGAACGCGCCGACATCACATCGAACACGTACTGGGATTGGGTGCTCGATCACGCGTACGCGATCTACGGGGCGCAGGCTGTCGTCGGAAGGTTCCTCGCGACCTTCAAGGACTACCCACCGAGGCAAGAGGCAGCCAGTTTCACTGTCGATGATGCGTTGGCGGCGTTGAAGACACCGCACGCGCAGTAGCTTCACGCACGTCGCTCTCGTTCCCCATCAAGGGGATCGTGGCGTCTTCTTCGCGAGGTCCGGATGGTCGGGGTCGACGATGTCCGGCTCGAGGTAGATCAGCTGTTCGATCGGAACAGCGGCGCGTGAGGCGTCTTCCGCCCGGTTGATTGTTGCCGCCACTTCAGCGGTGTCGAGCGAGGCGGAAAGCTGGATTTTCGCACCGACGAGCAATTCGTCAGGGCCGATGTGCTGCGTGCGCATGTGAATCACGCGCTCCACGCCCTCGACGCTCCCGATCGCGGTGCGGATCTTCTTTCGAACGGGCTCACGTGCCGATTCCCCGATGAGAAGGCTCTTCATCTCGAACACGAGTATCGCTGCAATCGCGACGAGCAGCGAGCCGATCGCGATGGTCGCGAAGGCGTCCCAACGCGAGTCTCCCGTCACCCATGCTACGGAGACCCCGACCAGGGCCAACAGCAGTCCGGTGAGTGCCCCTAAATCTTCCAGAAGCACGACGGGCAACTCGGGCTGCCGAGAATGCCGGATGAACGACCACCACGTCGCATTCCCCTTCAGAGGCCGTGACTCCACGACGGCCGTACGAAACGAGTACCCTTCAAGCAAGATGGCGAGCGAAAGGATCGCGACCGCCCACTCTGTATTCTCGATAGGATGGCGGCCTTCTCGAAGCTTGTGCCACCCTTCGTAGATCGCGAACAGACCACCAAGCGTGAACAAGACCAGGGCGACGATGAACGACCAAAAGTAGCGCTCTCTGCCGAAGCCGAAGGGGTGCTCCGCGGTGGCTTCTCGCTCTGCTTGTTTGCTTCCGAGAAGCAGCAGGGCCTGGTTCGACGTGTCGGCGACCGAGTGGATCGCCTCGGCGAGCATGGACGAGGAGTTGGTAAACACCCACCCTACGAATTTCGCGATCGCGATCCCGAAATTCGCGAACAGCGCAGCAAGGATAGCTTTCTTCGAACCGCTGGCCATGGCCCGGAAACTAGAACCCGCGACGTCGCTGTCAACCAGCTTGCGTCGCGTCGGCGGCGGCGATCAGCCCGCGGGACCAGGTTAATGCCTGCTCCTCGTTGTCGAACGCTTTGGTCGGGTAGGGGCGGTCGGTCTTCATCCACAGGTAGGCCTGGTAGAAGTGCTTGTGCACCCAGTTGCCGACCAGCGCGGCTTCGCCAAGCATGTGGTGACCTCGCAGTGCGCTGAACTCGTTCGCCTTGTCGAAGAAGTGCTTCCGAATCGTCGGCGTCACGGTCTTCACCTCGAGCTGACGGGAATCGCCGATGACCACGATTGGCTCGGTGGACGACAGCGCGAGCATGTGTACGAGGTTGGTGTCGATCGACTCGTGGTTGCCGATCCGCGGGAAGATCATCCGCACGATGGGGAAATGCGTCGTGTCGAGCACGAAGTCTCGCTCGTCGCCGCCGTAGCTCGGCCCATCCCCCATGACCTCAGCATATCCCGATCAGCTTCCATCCCCCCAAATCACTGCAACACACCCGAAAAGGCATCGGTTCGGTCTTTCATCGTGGGTCGTGCCGGTCTATTCTCGGCCCCCGTTGCCGCTGGTGGAGGAGCCCATGACCCGAATCCCTATCCTTTCGCTCACATTGTGCGTGGCTTCGCTTGGAGGCTGCACGCAGGCCGCGAAGAACTCGATCGAACACCGTGTCGCTAACGAGATCATCGAACGACGCCCGGAGCTCACCACGGTGAAACCGCAGGAGGGTATCTCCCGCGGTTCCGCCACTGGGCAAGCCACTGCGAAGGGCTACGACCACCCCAACGAGTACATCACGGAGTTCTCGATCCCGGTTGCGAGCAACATGGAGCCCGTGATTCCGCACCCCGAGCAAGATTCACAGGTAGCCGAGAAGCTGGCGGCTCTCGAGAAGAGCACTGGGAAGAAGCCCAACATCTTGATCTTTCTCATGGATGACGTGGGTTGGATGGACCCGGGGTTCAACGGTGGCGGTGTGGCCGTCGGGAACGCGACCCCAAACATGAACGCGCTGGCCCACGCAGGGCTCGTGCTGACGTCGGCATACTCGACGCCTTCGTGCACGCCCACGCGCGCCACGATCCATACCGGCCAGAATCCACTCCACCATGGTTTGCTGCGGCCCCCCATGTACGGAGAGAAGGGTGGGCTTTCAGGCGAGACCACCTTCCCCATGCTTCTGCAAGAGCAGGGGTACGTTACGCAAGGTGTCGGGAAATGGCACATGGGGGAGAACCAAGGCTCACTCCCGCAGAACCTCGGGTACGACGACTACTATGGGTTCCTGGGCGTGTCAGACATGTACACCGAGTGGCGCGATCAGTATTTCAACCCCGAGGTCGCCCTGAGCCCGAAACGGTTCGCGATGTATCAGACGGTGATGCCGTTCAACCGCGACAACGTCCATTGCACCAAGAACGACAAGAAGGCGTGCAAAGACTTGTATGAAATCAATCTCTCGAGCATCAAAGACCTCGACCAAGATTGGGCGAAGTACAGCGAAGACTTCATTCGCAAGATGGCTTCGAATGAAAGCCCCTTCTTCCTCTACCACTCCACGCGCGGATGCCACTTCGACAACTATCCGAACGATGAATACGCGGGGAAGTCACGGGCGCGCACCGACTTCAGTGATTGCATGGTCGAGATGGACGACATCTTTGGTCGCCTTCACAAGGCGCTCGAAGAGACAGGCCAGCTTGAGAACACTCTCATATTCCTCACTTCGGACAACGGCCCAGAGTGCGAGATCAACCCACAGGGGCGGTCTCCGTTTCGTGGTTGCAAGGGGTCGAGTTGGGAAGGCGGCGTGCGCGTCCCGACATTCGCGTACTGGAAGAACATGATCACGCCGGCACGGTCGGACGGGTTGTTCGACCTCGCCGATCTCTTCAACACGGCGTTGTCGCTAGCTGGCATCAAAGGGGGTGCGATCGGTGCCGCTCTTCCGAAGAGCCGATACGTTGACGGGATTGATCAGCTCACCTTTCTGGTCGGTGATGAGCACCTCTCGGCGCGGAAGAGCCGCATCTATACGATGAATCAGTTCACATCGGCGATTCGTGTCGACGAGTTCAAGGGCTCCAGTGTTGTCGAGCTCGAGCAGGGGATATTTCGGCGCGGGCTCACCGGAGGTTTCAGCGGTGCCGTCATCACGCAGACGGGGGGCGTGGTGATGACCAATCTCTATACCAACCCGCAGGAAGACACGACGATCGGCATCCGTCACATTCCGATGGGTGTGCTCCTCGGGGCGGAAGCGCAGCGCTACGATGCAGTCCTGAAGAAGTTCCCGGCGCAGATCAAAGTGGGCTTTCAGAACTGAGACCGAGGGCGTTCGAAGGATGACGGCGAAAGGGCAACACGGCCGGGTCTACCGGACGGTGCGAGGGTGGTTCGTGAAGGCTCCGCAGGCCAAGCCGACTGACCTGGCTGGCAAGACGATGCTCGTCACCGGAGGCACGGAGGGGTCACTGGGCCATGAGACGGCCGTCGCGCTCGCGCGTGGTGGTGCCAAGGTGGTCATCACCACGCGGTCCAACGT
>JBATTM010000014.1:0-33815 GCA_049670545.1 Polyangiales bacterium | reverse complement strand
CGTGACCTGGGAAGAGATCCTGGAGACCGGTGGCACCGATCACTGGTCACCGAGGGCCTACTTCCAAACGGTCACGCTAGGCGACCAGATGTACGTGATCGGCGGTCAGGACTTTGGCGTCGAGTCGAACTTCTACAACGACGTATGGAGAAGTAGCGACGGGGCCGAATGGACCGAGATGACGTCAGACGCGGGCTGGCAAGGTCGAGCAGGCCTCCGCACCGTCGTGTTTCGCGACGAAATGTATATCTTTGGTGGTTCCCAAAACGACGACGACGCGATTATCGGCCCTGGCGGCCCCCAACGAATCTACTTCAACGACGTGTGGAGATCAGCCGACGGCGCGACCTGGGAACAGCTGACCGATGACGCCCCGTGGGATCCGCGTGCTGGGGCAGTGGTGGTCGTCAAGGACGACGCGATGGTGCTCCTTGGTGGAGAAGATGGGTTCCTTTGTGAGCCCCAGCCCGATTGTGAGCTCCCCTATTTCAACGACGTGTGGCGCTCGACTGACGGGATCGACTGGACCCTCGTGACCGACGCAGCCGATTGGTCCCCGCGCCCCGGCCATCAATGCGCCGTCGTCTTCGACAACATCGTGTGCTTTGGGGGATTCGGACTTCCCGAGAACCCCATGGACGTTTGGGTCAGCCCCGACGGCGCAACGTGGAACCAAGTGAGCGACTCGCCGTGGAATGCGACCTCGGTCGAAGACATCAAGTACGACTTCGAAGCCTTCGCCTTGGACGATCAGATTTACACGTTTGGAGGCGACCGCGAGACGTTCGACTTCACCGACCCAGACAATTTCATGAGGGTCGACAACGACGTATGGCGGTACGAACTCCCGGCGCCCTAGTTCTGGTTTCCGAGATTTCGGACGACCGCAACCAATGCCGCCACGACCTCGGGCTTATCGGCGAGATCGGGGTTGGGGGGCATGAGCGCGCTCAACCCGACCGCGGGGCCGCCGCCGACGATAATCTTCGCGATGTTTTCGTCGGTCACGGACTTCTGCCATTCCGCGGAGGTGTAGTCGCGCGGCTTTGGGTTTAGCGCCGCCGAGCCCGGACCATCGCCCTTGCCGTTGGGTCCATGACACGTCACACATCGGGCCTGAAAAATCTCTGCTGCCTCTGCTGCCGGATCCTTGGCGGCCACAGGCTCTGAAGGCGCCGCCTCGGCCGCAGCCGGGGCGGGCGTCGGTTCTTCCTTGGGAGCCGCAGGCACAGCTTCCTTCGAGCTGCACCCAATCGCGATCAAGCCCACGATGATCGCCCCGCTGATGATCCGTTGTTCACGCATACGCACTCCTTTGGGAGCTTTATAGATCCAATTGAGCCATGCGGGAAGCGGCCGCGACCCCATGCGACCGCAGGTCATCACAACCCGCGTGATTCGAGGCGATCGCGTCTAGGACGTCAGCTGGGTTCGAGCATCTCCTGCAGCATCCGAAGGAGGTCGACATAGCTGACGATGCCGAGCAAGGCGCCAGTGTCCACGTCGGTCACGGGGATCGCGCCCACACGATGGAGCAGCATCGCCTCGATCAATTCGCGGGCGGAGGTCTCCGGGTCGGCTCGGACCGGCGCGGTGTTCATGAAGCTTCCCACCGTGGCTGTCGCAGCCTCCTGTGCCGCGTCGAGCTCTTGGTCGTCGCTCGTCGCGTCGAATCGTCGAAGGTCCCGGTCACTCACGATGCCGACGAGTTCTCCGGCGCGGATGACTGGGAGGTGCCTCACGTCGAGTTCGTAGAGCACACCAAGGGCCTCGGCGACGGGCGTTCGCTCGGTCACCGTGATCGGGTCCTCGGTCATGATGTCTTTGGCCAACATAGTCGTGGTCTCCTCGTATCGGTCAGAACTCGAGGCGGATCAGAGCAATCCCCATACCAACGCGATCACCTCGATATCCTGCGCTGCGACCCGAGTGAAACCGCGCAATCGTTTCGCAGTCGCGAGACCATCGCGCAGGTGGTGCGTCTTCGGGTATAAGGAGGCGGTCTATGCGCAGGCACGCGAGTTGCAGACAGTCGTCCCGAATGTCTCGGCACGAGGAGTCCCCATGTGGCCAGCGTTGATCGCAGGTGCGGCCGCGGGTCTCGCCTCAATCCCGCATTGTACCGTCATGTGTGGACCGCTTTCGGCATACGCATGTAGCGGATGCTCGCCTGTGTCGGGTCAGGCGCGCTACCAACTCGGTCGGTTCATCAGCTACAGTGCTCTTGGCGCGGTCGTGGGGGCGGCGGGCGGGGCTGCAGCGGTCGCGCTCCCGGGAAGCTGGGGAAGCGCGCTGCTCAGTTGGTCGCTCGCACTCGGGCTTGGAGTCGCGGCGTTTCGCCTGTGGAGGCGCCCACGCACGCGACTCGTGCAAGTCACGACGAAGCCGATCCCTCGACGGGCTGAATTCGAGCGCCCCGGATTCGTCGCCGCCCTCGGCCGTCATCCGTTCGGAGTCGGCCTCGCAACCGCGCTGTTGCCATGTGGTGCACTGGCTGCTGCCGTTCTGATCGCCGCTTCCACCGGGAGCGCGGCCGGCGGTGCCATGAGCATGCTTGCCTTTTCGGTCGTGAGCGGTGCCGGCCTCATCGTCGTCAGCTGGGTGTTCGAGCGAATGGCACGTCGACCGATGCCAGCAGCCAGCCGAACACTGGCCGTCGTACTCGCCCTCGGAGCGGTGGTATTCGTGTTGCGTCCGATGCACGCGCACGAGCACGCGACCGACCATGGCGCGCGCCACACGCATGACGCCCACCAGGGAGCGCCACCGTGACCCAGTCGGCTCGAGCGAACAACGAAGCCGCGCCCGATTGCGACCGACCGTTCGTCGCCTCTTGCACCCATTGCGCCCAGCCGCTCCTACACCAGAAGTACGCGCCGTTTTGCTGTCGTGGCTGCCAGACGGTTCATGGCATCTTGAGTCGAGCCGGGCTCACCCGGTACTACGAGATCCGCAGGGGCCCGGGCCTTCCCCCCGCCGACGGAGACACAATCCCCGGCGACCACAAGTGGCTCGAAGTCCTCGAGTCGGAACGAGCAGCCGGTAGCGATGCGCAAAGCATCCAGCTCGATATTCAAGGGGTTCATTGCGCTGCTTGCGTATGGCTCGTCGAAGAGCTGTTTCGTCGCCAGGGCGGCAGCCGGGCCGGCCGTATGTCGATCAACCCGGCACTCGGCCGCATCGAGTTGCAGGTCGCGCGGGACTTTCCCCTGACCGCGTGGGTCGAGTCGGTCGAAGAGCTGGGATACGTCCTCGGCACCGCGAACGCAGGTGTTGAACGGCGAGGATCAGACGACCTCCTCATACGGATGGGCATTTGTGCGGCACTCGCTGCGAATACCATGCTGTTCGCCGCGGCGATCTACGTCGGCCTACGCGAGGGGCCGCTCTACGTTCTCATCAACCAACTCAGCTACGCGGCGGGAGTGCTTTCGGTGCTGATCGGCGGCTCGGTGTTCATCCGATCCGCCATGAGCGCGTTGCGAAACCGCGTGCTGCACCTCGACGTGCCGATCGCGCTCGGCATTCTCCTCGCCTTCGGAGGCTCGACGTGGTCGTTCTTCGGGGGTTCCGGGCACGCCGCATACGTCGATACCCTCACGGTCTTCGTGGCGTTGATGCTCGTCGGCCGCTGGCTCCAGCAGCGCATGATCGAACGGAACCGCTCTCAGTTGCTTGCCGACGACGGCATCGAGGGGTTGCTGACACGACGAATCCAGGACGGAGTCGTGCAGATCGTACACTGCATCGGCATCGAGAAAGGCGACCACCTCCTCGTCGCGCATGGAGACTTGGTCCCGGTCGATGCGACGCTGACGCACGCACGCGCGAGTTGCTCTCTCGACTGGATCGACGGCGAGAGCCGGCCACGTGAGTTCCTCGAGGGAGATGTGATCCCGGCCGGAGCGTTCAACGTCGGGGGCCACGCGTTCTCAGCGACCGCTGCTAGCGAGTTTTCGGCCTCGGCGGTCGTGGGCCTGCTTGGCACGCAACGGGCCCAGTCCACAGGGCCGATCGCAACACGATGGTGGTCTCTCGTGGCCAGATACTATGTTGTCGGGGTGATCATCCTCGCCTCGTCCGCAATCGCGTGGTGGTCGTGGACCGAGGGGACTCTTCGCGCCATCGAGGTCGGCACTGCCGTCTTGGTCGTCACCTGCCCTTGTGCGTTCGGAATCGCGGCTCCGCTCGCGTACGAGCTCGTGCTGAACCGGCTCCGCAGAGCTGGTATCTTCGTTCGCGCCGGAGACCTCTTGGATCGCATTCGCGCGACGCGCCGGATCGTATTCGACAAGACCGGAACGCTGACCACAGGCACATTGGCAGTCGAAGATCCAGACGCATTGCGCGCACTTTCCGACTCCGACGTGTCTCTGCTGTACAACCTGGCAGCAAGAAGCGCGCATCCGAAGAGCGTCGCCATCCGACAGGCCGTCGAAGGCCACCCCGCGGCGAGGGTGGTCGACCTGGAGGTGAGCGAGCTGCCTGGCCTCGGTGTGTCGACAACCCGCGAAGGCTCGGAGGTTCGACTCGGCGCGCCCGGCTGGTGCCACGCGCCGAACGCGGGCGGAGTGGCCGACGTCGTGTTCACGAGCAACGGAGAGGTACGAGCCGCAATCCGTACCACGGAACAGCTAAGGCCAGACGCAAAGACTGAGATCGCGCGGCTGTCCGACAACGGGTACGAACTCGCGATTCTCAGTGGCGATGCCCCGATACGCGTGAAGGCGATGGCGGCGAGCCTGGGGCTCTCCCAGGAAGCCGCGATCGGAGGCCAGACCCCGCAGGACAAGGCCGTATACGTCGAAACCCATGATCCGGCACGAACCTTGCTCGTGGGGGACGGTTTGAACGACCGGGTCGCGATGGAAGTCGCGGCTTGCTCAGGCACTCCTGCGGTGAATCGACCCTTCATGGCTTCGCGTTGCGACTTCTACTTCATCTCACCCGGCCTGAAACCTATCGCGCAAATCTTGCGTTCGTCGGATGAGTTGGCGCAGGTCGTGCGTCGACTCCTCACGTTCGCGGTCGCGTACAACGCAATCACTGTGTCGATCGCCATGGCCGGCCTCATGCAGCCATGGCTCGCGGCGGTGCTCATGCCCTTGAGTTCCCTTGCAACGCTCGCGTACGCCATGGCGGCACTCGCAGGTGAAGGGCGTGCATGGAGATCCTAATCCTGCTGATCTTCCTTTGCATCGTCCTGATCGCCGCCGCGGTCGCCTTCTTCGCGTGGACCGTACGCCAAGGAACATTTGATCACGCCGATCGACTTGCGCTACTTCCCCTTGACGACGAAGACACGACGACCCCAGCACAGGCAACGGGAGAGGAAGAGGATGGAGACCCAGCGAATCATCTACAACGATAAAGTCGTACGCCAGTTCCTTTGGGCATCGGTGTTGTTCGGCATTGTCGGCATGCTGGTCGGGCTGATCATCGCACTTCAACTCGCGTTCTGGCCGGCCAACTTCGCATCATTCGCATCGTTCGGGCGCCTTCGGCCACTCCACACCAATGCGGTGATCTTCGCGTTCGTCGGAAACATGCTCTTCGCAGGGATCTACTATTCCACGCAGCGTCTCACCAAAGCACGCTTGGCCTCCGACATCTTGTCGTCGTTTCACTTCTGGGGTTGGCAGCTGATCATCGTCGGCGCGGCGGTCACGCTCCCCCTCGGCTTCACCACGGGGAAAGAGTACGCGGAGCTCGAGTGGCCCATCGACATTGCGATCGCAGTGGTCTGGGTGGTGTTCGCGGTCAATTTCTTTTGGACGCTTGCGAAGCGCCGCGAGAAGCACCTCTACGTCGCGCTCTGGTTCTACATCGCCACGATCATCACCGTGGCGGTATTGCATATCGTCAACAGCCTCGAGATCCCCGTGGGTCCTCTCAAGAGCTACTCGATCTTCGCCGGCGTCCAGGATGCGCTCGTGCAGTGGTGGTACGGACACAACGCGGTCGCCTTCTTTCTGACGACGCCGATCCTCGGGATCATGTACTACTACCTGCCGAAAGCAGCAGAGCGGCCGGTCTTCTCCTATCGGCTCTCGATCATTCATTTTTGGGGTCTGGTCTTCATCTACATTTGGGCGGGGCCGCACCACCTGCTCTACACCGCGCTCCCCGAGTGGGCCCAGACCCTCGGGATGATTTTCAGCTTGATGCTGTGGGCCCCAAGTTGGGGGGGCATGCTCAACGGTCTGCTCACCCTGCGGGGCGCCTGGGACAAATTGCGCTCGGATCCCGTTCTCAAGTTCTTCGCAGCTGGCGTGACGTTCTACGGCATGGCGACGTTCGAAGGCCCGCTTCTCAGCATCAAGAGCGTGAGTGGCCTCGCCCACTACACCGACTGGATCATCGGACACGTACACAGCGGCGGGCTCGGTTGGAACGGCTTGATGGCCGCAGGGATGTTCTACTGGCTGGTTCCAAGGCTCTACGGTACCAAGCTTCACTCTCGCCCGGCCGCCAACTTCCATTTCTGGATCGCGACCCTCGGCATCCTCCTCTATGTCATTGCAATGTGGGTCGCGGGGATCACCCAGGGCCTGATGTGGCGTGCGGTGAGCGATGGCGGTGGACTCCTCTACCCGAGCTTCGTCGAGACGCTGATCGCGATCCGCCCGATGTACTGGGCGCGCCTGGTCGGCGGCTTGCTGTTCTTCGTCGGGTTCCTTCTCATGGCGTGGAACCTCATCAAGACCGCCAGGAGCGGCGCCGCCGTCAATGGCGAACTCGAGGTTGCGGTCGTTACAGAGCCTCGCGAGCGCGAGGTCCCATGGCCGAAGCTCGTCTTCGGTCAGCCAGTCATCGCCTCGCTCATCGTCATCCTACTCATGTTGGGGACGATCGTGTTCGATGGCCTCATCAGTACTCTGTTCGCCATCGCGGCGATCTTCTGGGGCGTGGCCGCGGTGGCAATCGCGATTCGGGATCGTGACGACCCCGAGAAGCTATCGTGGCACCGCGCGATCGAGGGTCGTGCTGGCGTCTTCACCGTGCTGGTCGTGATCGGGGTCTTGGCTGGTGGGGTCGCGGAGATCATCCCGATGCTCGTGTCGGTCCCGGAGGCCATACGCACGACGAAGAACGTCCCGTATTCGCCGCTCGAGCTCGAGGGGCGCGACGTGTACCTCCGGGAGGGTTGTTACACATGCCATTCTCAGATGATCCGACCTTTCACGTGGGAGACCGCGCGATATGGCGAGGTGTCTTCGCTCGACGATTCCCTCTTCGACCACCCGTTCCAGTGGGGCTCCCGCCGCATCGGACCTGACCTCGCGCGCGTGGGCGGCAAGTACGCGGACGTCTGGCACTACAAGCACATGGTCAACCCGCGTGAGATCTCCCCCGGGTCCAACATGCCCCCGTATGCCCATCTCTCGCACGAGGCCGTCGATTTCGAGCGGACCCCGATCAAGCTCCGGGCCATGCGAAACGTGGGCGTCCCGTACAAGCCTGCGCAGATCCAAACCGCAACCGAGGTCGCGGGATCCGAGGCAACTGCGATCGCCTCTGAGCTCTCCGAGACGGCTGGGATTCAAGTGTGTGATGAACCCGCGGCCGACTGTGATCTCTTGGTCAACAGCCGCATGGTGGCCTTGATCAGCTACCTACAACGGCTCGGGCGCGTCCCCTCTGAAAGTGCGCCCGGCGAAGGGAACGGCACCGGCTCCGTTGCCCTTGCGAAAGAAGGAGGTGTGGAGTGAGTCGTTTCGCCTCAGAGTTCTTCGAGCAGAGCCCTGCGCTCTTGTATCCGCTACTCGCACTGCTGCTCTTCTTCGTCGTGTTCGTCGGCGTCGTCGTCCGCGTCATGCGGATGAAGCGCGCCGACGCGGAGAAACTCGCACGCATCCCACTCGAAGACCAACCCGTGGAGGGCCGCGATGAGTGACGTGAATCGAACGGACGAGATCCAAGGCGAGATCCTCCATGTCTACGACGATATCGAAGAGGCGGACAACAACCTGCCGACGTGGTGGTTGCTCACCTTCTACGGTGCGATCGCCTTCGCGATCGTGTACTGGTTTTACTTCCAGGTGTACGGGGTGGGTCAGTCGCAGCGGCAGAAGTACGATACGGCGATCGCGATCGCCGAGGCGCAAAAGAGCATCGTCTCGAATGAGACGCTCGACGCGCTTGCACTGGACGCGGATGCCGTCGCCGCCGGAAGCGAGATCTTCGCGGCGCAGTGCGTCGCGTGCCACGACACCCAAGCGCAGGGTCGCGAAGGGCTCGGGCCAAACCTCACCGATGCGTATTGGGTGCATGGCGGCGCGCCGGTCGACATCTACGGGACCGTCACAACCGGGATCGCCGCCAAAGGGATGCCGCCGTGGGCGCCGATCCTCGGGGAGCAGGGCGTCAAGCAGGTCGTCGCGTACGTGTTGACTCTTCGGGACACCAACGTTGCAGGCAAGGGACCGGAGGGCGAACTCTGGAACCCGGGGGGCGCCGACGCGGACACCGGCGCCGAGCCCGGTTCGGACCCATGAGCACCCGGCTCCCGGTCGTCGAAGAACCCGCGAGCTCGCTGCGTTCGGACGGGAGCCGCAACTTCGTACATCCTGCAGACGTCCACGGGCGATACACCACGATCCGAAACGCCGTCTTCGTCGTGCTGATTGGGATTTACGTCGTCCTCCCCTTCGTGAAGATCGGTGGCCGCCCGGCCGTTTTCATCGACATCATGAACCGACAGTTCTTCCTGTTCGGGGGAGTATTCAATGCCCAGGACTTCTGGTTGGTGTTCTTCATCCTGAGCGGCATGGGCCTCGCGCTTCTGATGATGACGGCACTCAAAGGCCGCATCTGGTGCGGCTACGCGTGCCCCCACACCGTGTTCCTAGAAGGGGTGTTTCGACGCGTGGAACGATGGATCGAGGGTCCGCGGGCCAGCCGCATTCGGCGCAACGCCGCCGCGGCGTCTTTCGACAAGGTGTGGCGAAAAGTGCTCAAGCACGCGATCTACGTCGTCTTGGCGCTGCTGCTTTCGCACGTGTTCGTCAGCTATTTCGTCTCGTTGCCGTCGCTCTTCGACATGGTGCAACGGAGCCCTGCGGAGCACCCGACGGCGTTCACGTGGGTCATCGTTATGTCGGCGATCCTCTACTTCAACTTCAGCTGGTTTCGCGAGCAGCTGTGCTTGATCATTTGTCCCTACGGTCGCCTTCAAAGCGCGATGACCGACCGAGACACAGTCGTCATCGGGTACGACGGAGAACGAGGGGAACCTCGTGGCAAGGCGACCGACCCCAGCACGGGAGACTGCATCGACTGCAAGCGCTGCGTCGTCGTGTGCCCAACCGGCATCGACATCCGCAACGGACTGCAGATGGAGTGCGTGGGCTGCGCCGCATGCGTCGACGCCTGCGACGAGATCATGGATAAAGTCGGCACACCCCGCGGCCTGGTCCGCTACGATTCGCTCAACGGGCTCGAGGGGCGTAGCAAGCGGAGCGGGCGTCCTCGCATCTACTTCTACGCAGGGATCGCGGCACTCTGGCTGGTTGGCACGGTGTTCGCGTTCGCCCAAAGCTCGGATTTCGAGGCCAACATTCTGCGGCACCAGGGTGCACCGTTCTCCGTGGTCGACGGCCAGGTCCGGAACTCGCTCCGCATCCATCTCGTCAACAAGGGCGGCGATCCGCGAACCTTCCTCATCGAACCCGTCGTCGCGGATACGCTCCCCGCGAGCGACATCGTGTACGTGATCCCCCGCACGCGGGTAGAGCTCGATTCTCTCAGCGGGACCTACATTCCGATTCTCGGGATGATCCCTTCCGATCAAATGGAGCCGGGACTGAAGCTTCGTGTTCGAATCGCAATCGAAGGTCGAGACGATACCAAGTCGACCAGAATCGTCGAAGCCCCGCTGGTTGGCCCGGGGTCATGAAGAAAAAGGGGACTGTCCCCTTTTTCTTCGGTGTCCCCTTTTTCTTCGGGTTAGGGCACGGACATCACGATTGCGCCGCTTCGCTGCACGAGTTCGTGGGACACACTGCCAAGGAGGGTACGCGCGACCGCACCCTTCCCTGTGGTGCCACACAAAATCATCGGAGCATCGATTCGGCGTGCCACGTCGATGATCGCGTCGGCAGCTTCGCCTTCGACCGCGTGGCACTCGATGTGAACGTCGTCCGACTTGATCGTGGCCCCGGTCTGCATGTGAAGCAGCGTCTGCAGGCCCTTGAGAGGCTCGGCGCTTCCGCCCTTCTTCTTGGCTTCTTCCGGGTCGAGAACACTGACGACATGAACATCAGCGCCGAGCTGACGCCCCATGAAAACGCCGAGCTCGAACGCGCGGCGCGCCGGATCGGAAAAATCGTACGCCACTACCAGCCTGGGAATCAACGACATGAATCACTCACCATCTTCATCGTCCACGCCTCTCTCCCGGACTACCAGTACCGGGCACGGGGCATGCCGTACCACTTTCTCTGCCACGCTGCCGAGAAACGCGCGTGACAACCCTGTGCGGCCGTGAGACCCGACGATGAGCAGGTCAGCGCCCTCGTCTTCTGCAGTCTGGCAAAGTGCTCGTCCAGGGGACGGATGCTGGCACACACTCAGTTCGACGTCCGAAACCCCCGCAAGTAGTTGCGCGGTCTTTCCATCCAACGTCTCACGTATCGCGTGTTCGACCTCCGCTTGGGCGGCCCGATCAACCATGTCGGGTCGTGACCAGATGACGGCCGGCACGTTCGGCGTCGTATCGAACACATGGGCAACGACGACACGAGCCCCGAACGTATCGGCGAATACCGCGGCCGTCCGCAAGGCCTCGTCGGAAATCTCCGAGAAATCTGTACCGACGACGATGGTCTTGAATGCTTTCATGCGAGCCACCCGTATGGCGATGCGAGTCCCGACCAATGTATCAAATCGCGTGCCAGTTCGGTGGCCCGAATTGCACGCGCATGCCACTGAACGAGCCGCAGCGCATGCGACATAGGTCGAGGACGCGCACGGACTGCGCGGCGATGTGTGAGGACACCCGGCGAAACTACTGGCGTAGTCTTTGCATCGATTTGAGCCTACAATCGCACGCAAGGAGAAAGAGATGAGTGAGGACACGTTGATGCCCTCCGAGGTACGGCGACGGGTGCTGACCCAGCATCGAGAGATCGAGACGATGCTCGCCGAACTCGAACAAGGGGCGGCCAAACTGGTCGAAGGCGGGGCGATTGTCGAAAAGGTGAAGCGCGCAGCGTATGCGCTTCGGGGGATTCTGGAGCTCCATCTGCGGTTCGAGGAACGGTACATGGTGCCAGCCATCTCGGAGGCAGACGGCTTTGGCCCGGAACGCGCTCGCCACCTCCACTCGGAGCACGCAGAGCAGCGGGCGCACCTCGATCAGTTGGTGCACTCCATCCTCGAGGCCGAGGCGCCAGAGGCGATCCAGGGCGGGGTTTCGAAGCTCGCCGAGATGCTCCGGGCAGACATCGAGGAGGAGGAGCAGCACTATGTCAACGACAAGCTCCTGCGAGACGACATCATCCCCACCGACACCTTTGGCGGCTAAGCCCCGCCATCTGACGGACAAGACGACACCATGAACATCCACAAGATCCTCGTGCCCACAGATTTTTCCGAGAACGCAGAACACGCGTTGACCTACGCCACCGGGATCGCAGAGGCCGCGGGCGCAGAGGTTCACCTGCTTCATGTGCCGGTCTTGCCAACCTACTTGCTCATGGATTTGTCCTACAGCCCGGGGCCGGAGGTGGTGACCCGCATTCACGAAGAGGCCGAGGAGGCCGTTGGGAAACACGCGGAAACCGTCCGCGCCGCGGGAGTCACTTGTGTCGAGCGCGTCCGATCCGGGCCCGTCCACGAAGTCATTCGCGACTACGCCAAGAAGGAATCCGTCGATCTCGTGATTCTAGGGACGCACGGTCGGACTGGGGTGTCGAAGCTTCTCTACGGGAGCGTGACGGAACGTGTCGTGAAGACCACGCACACGCCGATCTTGGTGGTCCCCCCTGATGGTGCCCCCCTGCCAAGCACGATCGTCATCGCCTATGACTTCTCGACGCCCGCCAAACGGGCCGCGGATCTCGCAAGAGCCTTGCACGGGCTGTTCCACGGCGCGATCCATCTCACGCACACCTATCTCGACGTGTGGGCCGAATACACCGATCGGGGAGCTGTCACCGGAGACGCTGCCGAAACCCGAAGAACAGCGCTGAGGCAGGGGTTGCAGGGCATGCTCGAAGACGACGCGCGGGAGCTCTTCTCGATCGACGCCCAGTCCGTGCAGGCCCACCTCGTCGCGGGGGACGCGACGGACGGAATCCTGGGAATCGCCAACGATGTTGGCGCGACCCTGATCTGTGCAGGAACAACCGGAAAGAGCGGTGTCGAGCGGGTATTGCTTGGAAGCGTCGCACGCCGACTCTTGCACGACAGCCATGTGCCCGTCCTGCTCGCACACGACGACGTATGAGGCAACGGTCTTGAAGATCTCCAAGCAACCCGCATGATGGGCCCATGATCGCCAGGCGCCTCGTCTCTGTGTTCGTGTGCCTCGTAGTGCTCACGGGATGCGAGTGTGGCTCTTTCGAGAGCGCACCGTCCGAGGCGCTCTCTGCCGTCGCCACACCTCCAAACTTCGACCGTGCCATGGCCGATCATGCCGCACTTGCTGAGATCGCGAGGGACGCCTTGATCCAAGGCGATCTCGAGGTGGCGCGCCAGGCGATGCGGAAGCTGGCCTTCTTCATGGAGAACGTTCCCTACCCGGCGCCGGGACAAGAACTTGCATCCGTTGCGCGGGAACTCGCCACGCAGGTGCGACAAGGGCGAGACCTCGAAGAGTCCTGCATGGCATTCGCGCGTCTTTCATACGTCTGCGGCCAATGCCATCACGCGCTCGATCGTGGACCACCGATGAAGCTGGACGTAGCGCCAACGGGCCCAGACGTGTCCGCGCGCATGCAGCGCCACTACTGGGCCATAGAGCGAATGTGGGAAGCCCTCCTGAGTGACTCCCCAAGGACTTTCCAGAAGGCGGCTCGAACGCTCGCCGAAGCGCCGCTCCAAGGAAACCAAGTCCCCGACGACGAAAACCCGCCTGGCGTGACCCGCCTGGCGTTCGAGGTGCACGACCTCGCGTTCGCAGCCGCGGTCGAAGGAAGCAATGCCGCGGACGACTACGTGCCTGAGCCGGGCGAGCGCCGCGAATCGCAACCCACCAGCCGGGGGCAGGCCGAGATCTTCGGGCAGTTGCTGTACACCTGCAGCCAATGCCACCAGCTGACGGGAGTGAAACCCGCGCTCCCCCACAGCGCACCAGGGAAGGACACCCCATGAGACACCCGACCATCGTGGCGATTGCCACCTCCACCTTGCTCGCTTCCGCGTGCGGGACAGGTCGGGTCCGGGCCGGCCAGGCCACGGAGATCCGCCAGGAAGAAGGCTACGAGCCGGAAGCGCGGGCGGAGCCACCCGAAGGGAACATCGATCGTCGGCCCGAAGCCTACCCGGTTCTCGAGGTCGACATCGAGCGCAGGAAACCATCGTACGAACCAGAGCCCGACGGGGCGAACCAGTAGCGGCCAATCATGTCCAAAGTATGCACCGCCCATCAGGCGCTAAACCACGTCAGCTCGAATCAACGCGTCTTCGTCCACGGTGGTGCGGCGACACCCAACGTTCTCCTTGCTGCGCTCATCGAGCAGGCCCAGCGCCTACGCAATGTCGAGTTGATCCACCTTCACACCTCGGGGCCCGCGGACTACGCCGACGGCAAGTACGCTCGCTCCTTTCGCGTGGCGAACCTCTTCGTCGGGCAGAACATGCGATCCCGACTCGACGGCGACCGAGTCGACTATCTACCGCTGTTCCTATCCGAGATCCCCCAGCTCTTTCGTTCCGGCAAGCGGGCCCTCGATGTGGCGCTGGTGCAGGTCTCTCCACCGGACAAGTGGGGCTTCTGCAGTCTTGGGGTGTCCGTCGACGTGGCGCGTGCGGCCGTCGATTCCGCGAAAGTCGTCATCGCCCAGGTCAACTCACACATGCCGCGGGTCCATGGCGATGGTTTCGTGCATGTCGACGCACTCGACTGGCTGGTCGAGCACGACGAGCCGCTTCCGGAGGTCCCCGAGAGCTCGCCTTCGGAGGAAGAAGTAGCGATCGGCCATCATGCGGCCGACCTCGTGGAAGACGGGGCGACCCTGCAAATGGGCATCGGGAGCGTACCGGACGCCGTGCTGGCAGCGCTCAAGTCTCATCGCCGACTCGGGGTACACACGGAAATGTGGTCAGACGGGCTCTTGCCGCTTCTCGAGTGCGGCGCGGTGGACAACAGCCTCAAGGTCGTCCACCCGGGCCGGACGGTGTCGGGCTTCGTGATCGGAACCCGGAAAGTCTATGATTTCGTGGACGACAACCCCACGATCGCCCAATACGACATCGGGTACGTGAATCGGGTCAACGTCATCAACCGCAACCCGAAAGTGACTGCCATCAACTCGGCGGTCGAGATCGACCTCACCGGCCAGGTCTGTGCCGATTCAATCGGTCATCGCGTCATTTCGGGGGTCGGCGGGCAGATGGATTTCATTCGCGGCGCAATGATGTCTCAGGGTGGAAAGGCAATCATCGCCCTGACCAGCCGAACGAAGAAGGGCGCTTCCCGAATCGTGCCCACATTGCGCCCTGGTGCCGGCGTGGTCACCACGAGGGCACACGTGCGTTTCATCATCACAGAGAACGGGGCGGTCGACCTCTATGGGAAGACCCTCAACGAGCGCGCGGAACTGTTGATTTCGATCGCCCATCCGGAGGACCAAGAGGCACTCGAGGCCGCCTGGCACGAGGCTCGCGGGTAGCGCTCGCGAATCCATTGCACGCCGACGGAAGTGTCCCGCATACCCTGCGCCGCTTTGGTGATATTGTCGTGGAGTTGCGACGGAAAGACGACTGCTTTCCCGTCGGTCTTTGGCATACCTCCTGCTTTACCGGAGTGCTCGGTTCCCCGTCTTGCGAACCTGAGGGGTGTGTAGCGTGATTCTTCCAAACTGGTTTTCCACTCGTTCCGATGACCCGAAGCGGCCGAAGCTGCTCCGACGTCTCGATGCGGCCGACCCCGCGGAGAATCTGAATCTGTTGAAGAAACCCGACAGCGAGTGGCTGTCGACCAACCGCGGCGGCTCATTCGCCATGGGCACGATCGACCGATTGCCGCGACGCAAGTATCACGGGCTGCTCACAGTCCGCGAGCCGGGTGTCGGCGAGCCCCTCAACGTCGTGGCAGAGCTCGAGGAATGGTTCGAGATCGACGGCCAGCAGTTCGCGCTTCACAGCTACGACTGGGGGAACGCAATCGCCCCCCGCGGGTTCCAGTACCTCGTCGGCTTCGAGTCGACGCCCCGATGGACGTACGACCTCGACGGCGTGCGGGTCACCCGCGAGCTCTGGCTCGAGGATGACGCGGATGCCGTGTGGATTCGATACTCCGTTCGCGGGGTTCGCGGACCGATCAAGTTGCGCCTTCGGCCGATGATTCGGTGCCGTCCGCTTCACGACCTGGCCGTCGCCAACCCGTTTCTCAACGGGGAGGTAGAAGTCCAGCAGGCCGATCCGCTCCGCATCACGATGCACCCATACGCCGAAACTCCCGCAGTGGTGGCGAGCCTTCACGGCGTGGAAGGCCGCTTCCAATCCGACGGTCACTGGTATCACGGCGTGCACTACCCATGGGAAAGAGATCGCGGATATGGAGACGCGGAAGACCTCTTCACGCCGGGCGAGTTTCGCATCACGATCGAAGACGACGGGGTCTTCGGTGCACGCCTCGGAACCTCGACCGGGACATCGTCGAGCCCCGAGGTTCGGGGGCCACAGGACGGCGCGGCGCGCGGCTTTCTCGACCAGCTCGGGCGAGCAGCGGACGCGTACATCGTCGAGCTCCGTTCGGGTCGAGCCGGAGTCATCGCGGGCTATCCTTGGTTCGGAGAGTGGTCACGCGATGCGTTGATCTCGCTGCCAGGCCTATGCCTCGCTCGCGACAAAGTCGAAGATGCCGTCGCGATCCTCGAGTCCCTTGGGGCCCGCTTGGAAGACGGCTTGGTCCCGAATCTCCCTGAGAGCGGAGACGTACCGTCCAACACGGATGCGATCGACGCATCACTGCTGTTCATTCGAGCGACCGCTCTGACGGCGAAGAAAACGCGGTCCCAACGGATCGGCGCGCTCCAAGAGCAGTGTCTCGACATCCTCGAGGCGATCCTGGCCGGGGCCGATCCACGGGTCAAGGTCGATGAGCAAGGTTTCCTCGTGGTCGAGAATGGTCCTTGGGCCCTCACGTGGATGGACGCCATGATAGGCGGCGAGCCTGTGACGCCGCGCTCCGGGGCGGCGGTCGATCTAAACGCGCTCTGGCTCTCGGCACTCGTGACCGCATCGCGATGGGCCACAAAGCTTCGCCCAGCGCTCGCTCCCAGGCTCGAAGAAACGTCGACGAAACTCGCGGATCACTTCGAAGAAAAGTTCTGGCTTCAGGATGAGCACTTCTTGACTGACACACACGACGGAGAGCGCCCCGACTCCAAGCTGAGGCCCAATCAGCTCTGGGCACTGGTCCTTCCGGGCATCCCCCTCTCGAAGGCTCACAAGCGTGAGGCCCTCGATGCGATCCGCACCCGGTTGCTCACACCGGTCGGGCTCCGCACCCTGAGCCCCGACGACCCCGCGTATCGAGGGTCCTACTCGGGCGGCCAACACGAACGAGACCTCGCCTATCACCAGGGAACCGTCTGGCCCTGGCTCCTCGGGCTCTACGCGGACGCCGTGCGATCGATCGACGGGCCGGAGGCCGCAAACGCCGAGATGGTTCCCATTTTTGCAAGCCTCTCAACTCACCTCCGCACCGAGGGATGCATCGGCCAGATCGGCGAGCTGTTTGATGGAGACGCGCCTCATCGACCTGGAGGAGCTCCCGCGCAGGCATGGAGCGTAGCCGAGATCCTACGAGTCTCGCTCATGGCAGACCTATGAAGGTGCTCATGTTGGGATGGGAGTACCCGCCCCACATCAGCGGTGGCCTCGGAACCGCGTGCGAAGGGCTCACCCAGGCGCTCGCGAGGCACGGGATCGAGATCGACTTCGTCGTGCCACGCCTTTACGGAGGTGAGGACGCAGGGCACATGCAGATTTTGGGCGCATCGGACGCGCCGGATCCTCTGCCGCGGGGCACGGCCGCACGTGTCACGGCAGGGCGCGCGTCGATCGGACCCGGAGCCAGCCCAGCCTTCGCAACACGACGCTCGGACGCCGTCACCACCGGTTCCGTGCGGACGATCGCGATCCCGGCGCGGCTCAAACCCTACCTCAATCAGGCTTCCTACGACGCATGGATCGAAGCCGCCGAAGGAGAACTCGAGCTCGCTTCGGATGTCGCCGAGCTCGGTCAGGAAGAAGACCCTCCCGCCGGCCACGGCCACGCGCAGCCATCGGGCGCGGACGAGTCTTCCTCGCACGTCGAGGCGAAAGGCACGCACTACGGCACCGATCTCTTCTCCGAAGTGGCGCGATACGCCGCGACCGCGACTCGCCGTGTACGCGGGCGCCGCTACGATCTCGTTCACGCCCACGACTGGATGACGTTTCCTGCGGGCGTCGAGATCGCGGCAAGGGTCGGGGCGCCCTTGGTGACCCACGTGCATAGTCTCGAGTATGATCGCGCAGCCGGTGGCGCGGATGAGGAGATCGTCGCCGTCGAGCGTCACGGACTCACCGAGGCGACTCGTGTGATCGCAGTCAGCTACTACACCCGAGGCCTAATCAACCGCGTGCACGGAACCGCGCTCGACAAGATCTCCGTCGTCCACAACGGGGTGTACACCCGCGAGACGGTGCAGGCGTACACCCGCGAGCGCGACCGCACAGGGCCCGTCGTGTTGTTTCTTGGTCGGGTCACGTTCCAAAAAGGCCCCGAATACTTCGTCGAAGCGGCGGCCCGGGTGCTCAAGCACATTCCTGATGCCACGTTCGTCATGGCTGGGTCGGGGGACATGCTCCCGCGCATGAAGGTTCTCGTCGAACGCCTCGGAATGGAGGAATCCTTCCGGTTTCCTGGCTTCGTCCGCGGTCCGGAGCTCGAGCGCACGTTCTCCACCGCCGACGTATACGTAATGCCCTCGGTGTCCGAGCCGTTCGGAATCGCCCCTCTCGAAGCGATGAGCTACGACCGGCCGGTCGTCGTGTCCAAGCAGTCCGGGGTGTCGGAGGTGCTTCGCAACGCACTCAAGGTCGATTTCTGGGATGTCGACAAGATGGCCAGTCAAATCGTCGGGCTTCTCGAACTCCCGGAGCTTCGCCGCGTCATTGTCGAACGCGCCCGCGAAGAGATTCGCCACATCCATTGGGATGCGGCTGCTGACAAACTCGTTCCCATCTATCAATCGCTGAGTGCCGCCTGAGGTGAGTCATGCCATCCGTCTGTTTCTATTTCGAGGTTCACCAACCCTACCGGATCAAGCCGTACGGTGCGCTCCAAGTCGGGAAGGACCACGAATACTTCGATGAGCAGCTCAACGCAGAGGTGATGCGGAAGGTCGCGGACAAGTGCTACCTGCCAGCAAACGAGGCGATACTTCGGCTGATCGAGCGCACCGATGGTCGTTTCCGAGCATCCTACGCGATTACCGGGGTCGCGATCGAACAGATGAAGGCGTACGCGCCCGAAGTGCTGGACAGTTTCGTACGACTGGCCAAGACCGGCGCGGTCGAGTTCGTCGCGGAGACCTACTATCACAGTCTGGCAGCGCTCTACGACCGCGACGAATATCGAGCGCAGATCAATCTAGAGTTGGAGCGAATCCACGCCGAATTCGGTCAGGCTCCGAGAGTGTTCCGCAACACAGAGCTGATCTACGAAGACGACATCGGGAGATTCGTGTCTGACCTCGGGTTCGACGCAATCCTCGTCGAGGGCGCCGATGACATCCTCGCTTGGCGGAGCCCCAACTTCGTCTACCAAGTCCCCGGTCGCGACACACGAATTTTGACCAAGAACTACCGCCTGTCTGACGACGTCGCGTTTCGGTTTTCCAATCAAGCGTGGGCGGAGTACCCACTGACCGCAGAGAAGTTCGCCAAGTGGGTGCATCAAATCAGCGGCGCCGGCGACGTGGTCAACCTCTTCATGGACTACGAGACCTTCGGCGAGCATCAGTGGAAAGAGACGGGAATCTTCGATTTTCTCGGACATTTTCCCGACGTTCTGTTTCGTCATCCTCATTGGGACATCGCGACACCGAGCGAAGCAATCGATCGCTATCCTCCACTGGGGGAACTTTCTTTCCACCGGCTCGTGTCGTGGGCTGACGAGGCCAGAGACATCAGTGCGTGGCGCGGCAATGAGATGCAGCAGCGAGCACTGCAGGAGATCTACGCGCTGGGCGACGCGATCAGGCGACGAAACAACTCACATCTTCTCGCACTGTGGCGAAAGCTCCAGACTTCCGACCATTTCTACTACATGGCCACCAAGTCCGCCTCGGACGCCGAAGTGCATGACTACTTCAGCCCCTACGAAGGGCCCTATGACGCGTTCATCCACTACATGAATGTGCTCAAGGACCTCAAGCGATCGGTGCTCAGCATGGACCCAGAACGGATCTCGGCGTGAAGGACCGGGTATTCTTCGAAATCTCGTGGGAAGTTTGCAACATGGTGGGAGGCATCCACACGGTGTTGGCAAGCCGTGTCCCCGAGGTCCACGCTGAGTACGGCGAAGACGGCTACATCACATTCGGGCCCGACGTGCCGCGAGCAGACGGCGTCGCGCCCGAGTTTCGCCCCGACGTATGGGACCCCGCACTCTTGGACTCCCTTCAGCGGCATGAGGTGGGCGTCTTGATGGGGCGTTGGCTCGTGCCAGGAGAGCCACGTTGCCTACTCGTCAATCACTCGCGCCTGTACGAACGCAAAGACGAGATCCTCGGACGCTACTGGGACGCGTACCAACTCGATTCTTTGTTCGGCGCGTGGGACTACTACGACCCCGTTCTTTTCGCGCATGCCGCGGGCATGGTGATCGAGCACATTCGGGACCGGTTTTTGTTGCCGGCGAGAAGCGCCGGAGTCGTGCAAGCCCACGAATGGATGTCCGCAGCCTCGATCCTTCACCTCAAAGCGGCCACGCCCGAGATCGGCACGGTCTTCACGACCCATGCGACGATGCTGGGGCGATCCCTTGCGGCGCGACACGCCGACCCCAACCTCTACGAGACTCTTCCCACAATCGACGCCGATATCGCCGCCAAAGAGCTCGACATCGTATCCAAACACTCGATGGAAACGGTTGCAGCGCGGGAGGCGGACGTATTCACGTCCGTCAGCGAGATCACCGCGCTCGAGTGCGAGCACCTCCTGAGACGCAAACCCGACGTCGTGCTCCCGAACGGGTTTGGCGCACGCCCGGTGCCCGCCGATCAGCGTGACCGCGCCCGGGAGGACCTGTTCAAACTGGCAGAACTCACCACGGGAGATACCTACGAACGGGACAAGACGTCGATCTTCGCACTGGCAGGCCGGTACGAGTACATCAACAAGGGCGTCGACGTGTACCTCTCGGCCGCCGCGAATCTGCGAGAGGCACTCGAGTCTCGAGATGGAAAGCGCGTACTTCTCTACGCCATGCTGCCGGCGGGTCACGCCGAGCCCAAGCGCCAGCTGTGGGACCGGATTCATGGCACGGCGGCCGGTCCTCCGCTTCGATGTACGCACGACCTCGTCGATGAAGCCAACGATCCGATCACCAATCAGCTCAACGCACTCGGCTTCGACAACGTCCATGGAGCCCCCGTTCACGTCGTTCACGTTCCGATCTACCTCGACGGCACCGACCCGCTGATCCGTGAGAAGTATTGGGACCTCTTGCCCGGCGCCGACCTCGGTGTGTTCCCCTCGTTCTACGAACCTTGGGGATACACTCCTCTCGAAGCGGTTGCATTCGGGGTACCCGCGGTGACCACCGATCACGCCGGATTCGGGAGATGGGTGGCGCGGCAGGGCGGTCGGGACCGTACCGGCGTCCGAGTGATCAAGCGAGAGGGCGTGAAGTCCGAGGACGTAACCCAAACCCTTACCGAGGCGTTCATCGAGTTCATCGATTTGGCCGAGCAGGACCGAGAGGCGTTGCGTCACGCGTGTCTAGAAACGGCAGCGCTCACCGCATGGGAAAACTTTCTCGAGCACTACCGAACCGCTCATGGAAACGCTTTCGCGGCGGCGTCGGCCCGGCGGAAGGAGCTTCCGATGAAGCGCCTGAGCACGCCGTCCATGCCGGCGGTCGATGGAAGCGCGTTTGGGAGCATCGAACGACTCGCGCGAAGCGAAGGCGAGGAAGCGACTCCGTATACCCGGACGTTCACTGTCGCCAACGCCCTCCCCGAGGAGCTGCAGCCCCTCGAGGAACTCGCATCCAACCTATGGTGGCGTTGGCACCCTGAAGCGGCATCGTTGTTCAAGAAGCTCGACCCCGAGCTCTGGTTCGCGCTTGGCGAGAATCCGCAGGCGCTTCTCGACCAAATCAAGTCGGACCGGCTGATGAATTTGGCGGGCGACCCTGTGTACGTCCGCAGTGTCCGTGAACAGCACGCTCGGTTCCTCGAATCGAACACGAGGCGCGATCCGCGCATCGCGTACTTCTGCATGGAGTTCGGGCTTGCCGACTATCTAAAGCTCTACTCGGGGGGGCTCGGAATTCTTGCGGGGGACCACCTCAAGGCTGCAAGCGACCTCGACCTTCCACTATGCGCAGTTGGGCTCGCGTACCGGGAAGGATACTTCCATCAATTCATCGATCGTGAGGGCAAGCAAGAGGCGTGGGGAGACACCAACGACTTTCACAGCCCCCCCTTCAAACAGGTGATGGCGAGCGCCTACGCGCCGCTAGTCGTGACCGTGCCCATGCCCACCGGTCCGGTGCAGGCGCAAGCGTGGCAACTCGACGTCGGACGCATACCGCTCTTTCTGCTCGACACCGACATCCCACAAAACCGTCCGGAGGATCGCGCGATCACCAACCGATTGTATGGAGGCGACGTCACCCATCGCCTTCGCCAGGAGATGGTCCTCGGCCTCGGGGGCTATCAGCTTTTGACCGAGCTCGAAATCGATCCAGATGTCTTTCACATGAACGAGGGGCACAGCGCCTTTTTGCTCCTCGCGCGGGCCGCGCACCTCATTCAGCGACACGGGCTCCGCTCGCAGGAAGCTTTCGAGTTCGTTCGAAACACGACGGTCTTCACGACACACACGCCAGTACCAGCCGGGCATGACCACTTCCCCGAGGAGATGATTCGTCCGTACCTGGCGCGCTTCGAGCACGTCCTTCGGCTCGATTGGCCGCGCTTGATGGCGATGGGGAGCACTCCGGAAGGTGCCGCCCACGAGTTCGGCACGACCGCGCTCGCGGTGCGGAGTGTCGACCGCATCAACGGGGTGAGCGCAAAGCATGGCGAGGTCGCGAGAAAGATGTTTCTCCAATTCTACCCGGACATGAACAACCCCGCGGACGTCCCATGCTCCAGCATCACCAACGGGGTTCACGTCCCCACCTGGCTGGCGCCACGGTGGCAACGCATGGTTGAACGCGAAATGGGCCCCGATTGGCGGACCAGTATCGAAGATCCGGATCGATGGTCTTGGCTTCTCGAGCACGACCCCGCGGAGATATGGGCGGTACATCGCCAGCTTCGCGAAGACTTCGTCAGATGGCTCAAGGGTCACCTCACGAAAACATGGACCCGCAGGCGAGAAGACCTGACGATGCTGCAGGATATCCTCGCGCGGCTCGATGAGGACCACCTCTTCATCGGATTCGCGCGAAGGTTCGCCCCCTACAAACGAGCAGATCTCCTGCTCACAGACCCGGCACGCTTGGCCAAGATCTTGGGCCGGTCGCCAGGCGCTGTTCTGCTCTATGCGGGGAAGGCCCACCCGGCAGACAGGCTCGGGCAGGAACTCTTGCAGCGCGTGTACCAAGCATCGAAGCATCCAGACCTGGTCGGCAGGGTGGTTTTCATCGAGGACTATTCGATCGATGAGGCAAGGCGAATGGTCGCCGGATGCGACGTCTGGCTGAACACCCCCACTCGACCGCTCGAGGCAAGCGGCACGTCCGGCATGAAAGCGGCGATGAACGGGTGCCTAAATCTAAGCATCGACGATGGTTGGTGGCTCGAAGGATACCAAGGGGACAACGGCTGGACGATCGATCTCCCAGCAACGACGATTCACGACCCGAGCGCCTACGATCGGGCGGCGACGATGGCGCTGCTCGAGACGGAGATCCTTCCCACGTACCAGGATCGAAACGACGCTGGCATTCCGATGGCCTGGGTGGACCGGATGAAGGCGAGCATGGCCAGTATCATTCCTCGGTTCTCGGCGAGGCGGATGGTCACCGACTACGCGGACATGTTCTACGAACCGGCCATGCGCGATGCCGTGAAGCTCCGAGAGCCAAACTACCGCCCCCTCTTTACGTTGGCCGAACAGCGTGAGTCACTTCGTACGCATTGGCCGGCAATCGCCATGGAAAGCGTTCGTTTCAGCGGCCTCTCTGGGGAAGAGCTCGTCGTCGGCAAAACCGTCACGACCGAACTGTCCCTGTACCACCCTGGCCTCGATGCCCGCGATCTCGAGGTCGAGGCCGTGGTCGAATTCGGGGCGCGCCCTCAGGACCTTCCCTCACGACTCGTGGTACCGTTTCGCGCACAAGGCACTGAGGAGCGAAGCACGTGGCTCGGTGCGTTTACGGTGAGAGCAAGCGGTGGACACGAACTGAAGTTTCGGGTTCGACCGAGAGCCAGAACGGAGATGCGTTCGGGCTCGATCGGCATGTACTCTCAGAAGTGGCTCTGACCTCAGGGGCGGACCGCCAACACGGGAACCGGCGAGTATCGAAGGCAGTAGTGGGGAGTGCTTCCCAACATCAAGCCCCGCAACCTGCCCTGCCCTCGCGACCCCACGAAGAGCAAGTCGGCTTGTAGATCGGCAACGACGTTGCAGACCTGCTTCCCAATCGACCCCTCTACGACGTGAATCGGAGTCTTGGATGGCAACGCTTCGCTCACGAGCATCTGCTCGAGACGCGCACGGGCGGTAGACGCCAACCCTTCGTACACACTCCTCCATTCGCGCTGCAGAACGTTCTCCATGAGGGGATGCGGGATCACGTGGATCAGGGCGAGCTCGCCATGTACCGCACGCGCCACATCCCGACCCCACCGAACAGCCTCGATCCCATGCGCGGAGAAATCAACGCCAACGGCGATGCGCGCGCGCTTGTACTCTTTCTTCACGCGGCCGCACGCGACGATGACGGAGCATGGGGCTTGTCGAACCACGCGTTCGGCCGTGGTACCGAGCAGCCGTTCCGGGAGCCCAACCGCGCCCGCAGGATCGCCCACGGCAATCAGATCGGCATTCACCGAAACCGCGGTGCGCAGAATCGTCTCCCATGGTTTGCCCTCTTCGCACGCAGTGTGACACTGCACGCCGGCAGACTCGCAGAGCCGCCGGGCGTCCTCGAGGGCCTGCAGGCTGTTCTCGAAGCGGCCTCGGAACCGCTCGCGCAGGGCTTGCGCCGCCGATCGCGCACCGATGGGGAGGTCCGCCCAGCCGTGGTCCAGCCCGAGCTCATTGGCGTGCACCAGCCACAACGTCGCTTTGGTCGCGATGGCCGTCGGTAAGGCGAGTTGAAGCGCCCGCCCGCCGGATTCCCCGAGGTCAGTCCCCACCACAATCGTCCGAATCGCCATGACAAGGCTATCAGCAAGCCTCGTGCCAGCGGAGCCTCCACCCCGGCCGGCGCAGAATCCACGCGCCGGGCGCATATCGTGCACAAAATGCGCTCAGAGGTGCAAAAACTGCGCCGATCGGCCAATATCATGACCGGCAATGCGGCAATCACCGTCGGCCCACATTTTGCTTTTCATCCAACGCATGACCGAAACCTTCTTCGAACGACTGAGTGCCCTCGACGCGACGTTCCTCGACATCGAGAACGACGCGGCCCCAATGCACGTCGGCGCGGTCCTCCTCTTCGACGCAAAGCCCCTGCAGCTGGAGCACGGGGGCTTGGACATCGAGCGCCTCCGCGAGTTCGCGTCGAGCGCGCTCGATCGGGTACCCCGCTATCGCCAGCGGCTCGAATGGGTCCCGGGCCTCCGACACCCGGTCTGGGTCGACGACGAACGATTCAACGTGCAGTTCCATCTGCGTCACACGAGACTCCCGCTACCCGGCGATGAGCGCATGCTGAAGCGTCTGACGGGACGTCTGTTTTCTCAACGGCTCGACCGGAGCAAGCCGCTCTGGGAGTTCTGGGTCGTCGAGGGCGTAGAGAACGATCAGTTCGCGTTGATCATCAAAGCGCACCACTGCATGGTCGATGGCGTCGCCGGAGTGCAGCTTCTCGAATCACTCCTCGAGATGGCACCGAACCCGTCGGCGCCAGCGCCAAGCACGTGGGCGGCGCGTCCGGCGCCGAGTCGCGTCGCGCTCCTTCGTGACGAGCTTAGGCATCGCGCAGATGGCGTCCGCAAGCTGACTGGCTTCGTGCCTCGCGTGCGGGAGAATCTATCGGGACTCCAGAGCGTGCTGCGCTCTGGCCTCAAGACCACCCCCAAGACGCCTTTTACCGAGCAGGACGTGAGCCCGTACCGTCGTTTCGACTGGACTCGAATGGACCTCGACGAGGTCAAACGCATCAAGAGGGCGCTCGGGGGCACGGTCAACGACGTCGTGGTTACAACGACTACCGGTGCCGTAAGGACGTTTCTCCGACGTCGGGGCACGGACGTCGACTCCATCGAGTGCTTCCGAACGGTGTTGCCGGTCAACACACGAAAATCTGGTGGCCTCTCGGTCGGAAACCATGTCGCCATGCTTCTCGCCGATCTGCCGATCTCCGAGCCAGACCCAGGCAAACGCCTCGAGCGAGTCATCGCGGTTACCGAAGAGCTCAAGCACCAGTCCAACCAGACCGGTGGAGCCGAGCTGATCGAGGACGTTGCTGACCTCACCACGAAGCGCCTGGTCTCAGAGCTCTTTCGCACCGCAATGCGGATGCGAACCTACAACCTCATCATCACCAACGTGCCGGGACCCCCGTTCCCGATGTTCATGCTCGGCGCTCCGCTACGGGCGATCTACCCGATGGTTCCGCTGATGCAGAACCAGAACCTCGGAATCGCGCTGTTCAGCTACTGCGGAGGGATCTTCTGGGGATTCAACGCCGATTGGGAGTCGTTCCCCGACGTCCACGAATTCGTGGAAGACCTCGAAGCCTCGTTCGACGAACTCAGGGCATTGGCGAGCGCAGCCGAAGCCTCCGCCCCGAACAGAATCGCCCAAGGACCGCACGCCCAATGAGTTGGCACGCCACCTGCATCTCGAAAGAAGCATCATGACGAGTTTACAAGAAGCGACCCATCTACCGAGCCGCATGCCACTGCACGACCCCAGGCCGACCCAGGCGGGTCTCGTTGGAAGAGTCCTCATCGTGGACGACGAGGCCAATGCGCGAAGTGCCCTCGCGGAACTGCTCGAAGACGCGGGGCACATGGTGAGTACGGCTGCGGACGGCCGAAGCGGCCTCATGCAGCTCGAGCAGTTCGACCCCGACGTCGTCCTCACCGACCTGAAGATGCCCGGCATCGACGGCCTTGGTCTCATCGAACAGGGCCGGCACCGCGCACCGCACGCGACCTTCATCGTCATGACCGCGTTCGCGACGATCGACAGCGCCGTGCGTGCGATCAAGCTCGGGGCGGAAAGCTATCTGACCAAGCCGCTCGAGCTCGATGCCGTCCACGCGATCGTGGGACGCGGTCTTCAGCGCGCCTTCCTATCTCGTGAGGCGGCCGAGCTTCGCGAACGCGTCGACACCCGCTTCAAGTTCGACAATATCCTCGGCGAACACCCCTCGATGCAGCGCCTGATGAAGAACGTGGCGCAAGTTGCCAAGAGCCGCGCCACCGTACTGATCCATGGGGAAACCGGTACCGGCAAGGAACTCATCGCCGCGGCGATCCACCAGAACTCGGAGCGCAAGGACAAGCCATTCGTGAGGCTGAACTGCGCATCGCTCAGTGAGACTCTGCTCGAATCGGAGCTGTTTGGTCACGAACGTGGCTCCTTCACTGGCGCGGTAGGTCGCCGTGAAGGGCGGTTTCGACAGGCAGGCGGCGGGACGCTGTTCCTCGATGAGGTCAGCGAGATCCCCTCGCTGATTCAGGTGAAGCTTCTGCGCTTCCTGCAGGAACGCGAGTTCGAGCGGGTCGGCGGAAACGAAACCATCAAGGTCGACGTGCGCGTGGTCGCCGCCACCAACCGAGATCTCAAGCAGCTCGTGGACGAGGGTTCGTTTCGAGAAGACCTCTACTATCGATTGAAAGTCGTCCAACTCGAGGTTCCCACGCTGCGGATTCGACGGAGCGACATCCCCCTTCTGGCGCACTCGTTCTTGAAGAAGTACGCCGAGGAAAATGACCGTCACGTGAACGGGTTCACGCAGCGCGCCCTTCAACAACTGATGGTCTATCCGTGGCCCGGCAACGTTCGTGAGCTCGAGAACGCGGTCGAGAGAGCTGTCGTCATGTGTGACGGCGACCAGATCGACGTCGATGACCTGCCCGCGTCCCGAAACGTGAGCCTGGACGACAGTTCGGCACTCGCGTTGATACCCGGCATCACCATGGCGGAGCTCGAACGCCTCGCGATCCTACGAACCCTCGACGCGGTCGAGGGGTCCACCGCGCGTGCCGCGGACGTCCTGGGCATTAGCCAGCGCAAGATTCAATACCGCGTCAAACAGTGGGGCTACCAACCCCCGAACCGGAGAGCCGACGCGTAGGTCGGTCGAAGACGATCTACGGACGAAGCGGAATCCAAAACGATGCGCTGGTGCCGCCACCGGTGTTCGACACCAACTCCACCCCGCCTCCGTGCAGGTCGATGATTCGCTTGACGATCGCCAGCCCGAGCCCGGTGCCGGCGTCTTTGGTCGTCACGAAGGAGTCGAATGCATGCGGGGCGACGTCGGGGGCAACGCCCGGCCCGTTGTCGCGCACGATCACGCGCCAGCGCACACCATCAGTCCCCCCGGAGACATGAATGGACGGCGACTCGACCCCCTTCACCGCTTCCACGGCATTGGTGATCAGGTTGTTGATCACCTGCTTGAGCCGATCGGGCTCGGCGATCACGCCGCACCCCTCTTCGCTAAACTCGAAGTCTACGTCGACCCCGAGTGACTGAATCTCCGGCTGCCGAAGCTCCATGATGTCACTGAGCAGCTCGCACCCGTCACAGTGGAGAGGCTCAAAACGACGCGAACGCGCCAGATTCAGAAAGTCGTCGAGCAGATGCGAAAGACGTTGGAGTTCGTCCCGGACGATGTTCGTACGACGGTCGATGCGCCGGCGGGTTCCTTCGTCCCCGATCTTTTCAGCATTTCGCTGCAACACGTCGAGCTGCAGCTTCGCGGCGTTCAGAGGATTGCGGACCTCGTGTGCCAAGCCCGTGGTCAGTCGGCCCATGATCGCAAGGGACTCCGCCTCAGCCGTCTTCTTCAGTACGTAGTCTTCTCGGTAAGTCTCCAGCATGATCGCGAGTTCAATGTCGCAAATCTGATCGATCGCACGATGCCCGTCGAAGTCGCGCGCGGACTTGGTGGCGGTCGCCGCCAGCGCTCCGTGCAGTCCCGTCCGCAGGATGTTCATCGCGGCGAGCATGTAGCGTTGCTCAAGCCCCACTTTGACGTGAACTCTCCCGATCTTGGCTCGCTTCTGGAAGTACGCCTCGTCGTACGAACCGCCAACCAAAGTGTTGAGCCAGTCCATCATCGATACGCGCAGTCGCTCGACTTGCGCCTCGTCTTTCAACACGGCTTTGGCGTTCGGGTCGGCGAGGATCGCATCGTAGAACTCTGTGACGATCGATTCAAAATGGGGTCGCAACCGCGGCGCGACCCGAAGCAGACACGCTGCCGACGCATCGTCGAGCCCCACGTATTCACGAAGGTGTGCCAAGAAAGGGCGGTCACCCATCAAAACACCCAGAACGTCGGCATCTGAACCAGGCTCACCGGGCAAGGAGCGTCGCTAGCCAATCGCTTCATGTCCTCTGGAAGGATATTGCTGTCGGTGCCAAGAAGACGCTCACCAAGCAGGATGAGGTCGGCCCCGGCACGTCGTGCGCTCGAAATGATGAAGTCAGGCCAGGATGCCTCCTCGAACAGCTCAGCACGACACCGGACCCCGCGATCGGCGCACCACTGACGCTGGCGCTCGAGAAGCTGCCCCTCGTGGCGCAGCGACGCTTCGACCCGACGACGATGAAGACGTTTCAGGGCTGGATCACTCGGTGGGTCGGTCTGCCTCACCCTGCTCTCGCGGTAACTCGAGATCAGGACGACCTCGCCGTCGGCCGGCTTGGCAACGGTGGCCGCGAAGCCGACGAGGCGATAACTCGCCACCGTCAAGTCCGTAACCGCCAGCACCGTCGACGATGAATGCGACATTCGTCTGGGCCAACGAGGAGCAAGCATCGTGCCATTGGTTCCTTCGAGAGAAAGTGCTCGGCGCAATTGGCACCGGCACGCGGCAGAGCTTGCGCGATTGGGTCTAGGTGCGCAAACAGTGCGCCTGCCCTCAGCTGAACGCTTGCAGCCCTGTTTGCGCGCGGCCGAGGATCAATGCGTGAATGTCGTGGGTACCCTCATAGGTGTTGACCGTCTCGAGGTTCATGACGTGTCGGATGACATGGTACTCGTCCGAGATCCCGTTACCGCCGTGGATGTCCCGCGCGAGCCTAGCGACATCGAGCGCTTTCCCGCAGGAGTTGCGCTTGAGCAGGGACACGGCCTCGGGCGCACAACGCCCTTCGTCCATGAGACGGCCCGCGCGGAGGCACCCATGGAGGCCGAGCGTGATCTCCGTCTGCATGTCAGCAAGCTTGCGTTGCACGAGCTGTGTGGCTGCGATCGGCCTTCCGAACTGACGCCTCTCGAGGGAATACTCGCGCGCAGCATGCCAACAAAACTCGGCCGCGCCGAGCGCCCCCCAGGCGATCCCGTAGCGGGCCTTGGTCAAACAGCCGAACGGCCCCCCGAGGCCGGTCGCTCCGGGCAAGAGTTGGTGTTCTGCTACGAACACGTCATCCATCATGATCTGACCGGTTACGGAAGCACGCATACTCATCTTGCCCGCGATCTTGGGCGCGGTGAGGCCGGCTGTCCCGCGGTCTAGCAAGAACCCGCGGATGACGTTGTCGAGCTTGGCCCACACGATGAAAACATCTGCGATGCACGCGTTCGTGATCCAGGTTTTGGTTCCTGTCAGCCGATACCCGCCGTCGACTCGTGTCGCGCGTGTCTTCATGCTGGCGGGATCGGAACCGGACTCCGGCTCCGTGAGGCCAAAGCACCCAACCCACTCTCCAGTCGCAAGCCGCGGTAGATATCGTCGACGCTGCGCGTCGGTTCCGTACGCGTAGATCGGATGCATCACGAGAGACGATTGCACGCTCATCGCCGATCGATACGCGCTGTCGACCTTCTCGATCTCCCGCGCGATCAGTCCGTAGACGACATGGTTGCTATCAGCGCCACCGTACGTCGCGGGCAACGTGCATCCAAGAAAGCCACGCTCCCCCATCTCGGTGAGAATTTCTCGGTCGAAGCGCTCTTCGCGGTTCGCCTCGATGATGCGCGGCGCAAGATGGGTCTCGGCGTATTCCCGGGCGGTCGCGCGCACGAGTCGCTCATCTGGCGTCAAGGCTTCGTCGAGGAGGAGGGGGTCGTACCAAGCGAACGTGGAAGTCGAGCTCATGGGTCCCACGCTACCCTCCACACCTGATTCGCGCGAACCGCGGATGCTCAATGCGTGTCAGAGAGACGTTCTGCCGCCGAGGCATCGCGGGTGGAGCTCGATGGGCGAAGATGTGTCCGCAGAAAACGGGTCGTCGCGTCCACGACCCGAAGACGGTTCGCCTCTCCGATTGCCTCCATGTGGTCGCAATCGAGGGTGACGGTCGTTACATGGGAACACCCACGACTCTGCCGACGTGCGGAGCCTGGGGGACACACCCGATCTACCGAAGAAGGCATCAACAACACGGGCACCCGCATCCGACGCACGACCCTCCCAGGATTGTATGTCCAGAAGTGGAGACCGATCCGGGCGCCGGTCATGAAGTCGAAGTCGTGAGGGACGATCGCACGATAGCCGGGGTATGCGTCGGGCGACGTGAGGATTCCGAGCGCTCCCGCCGGCGCAGTGAGCGGAACTCGCACGGAAGGTCGACGGACGATCGAGGCGAAGACGTCACCCAACCCGAGCACGAAGAGGCGAAGAACGGTTCGAAGGCTCCACCACCGCATTGCGGCCAGCGTCGACCTGATACCACTCAGCATCGGGGTGACTGCAACCACCGCCCGAACGCGTGGATCGTGAGCGGCCGTCATGACGGCATGTCCGCCTCCGAGGGAGAAACCCCACGTCGCAATCGCGCCCGCATCGACCTCCGGACGGGCGGAGACGAAATCGACCGCCGCGGCCCAATCCTGCAGCTGCCTGTGGAATGAAATCAGTTGTCGGGGTTCGCCTTCGCTGTCGCCGAACATCCGGTAGTCGAAGAGCAGAACCGCATACCCGGCGGCGGCCACGGATTCGGCGAACACACGAAGGCCACTTCGGCGCGTCAGGCCGAATCCGTGCGCCATGACGACACAAGGATGTGGCCCTCGAGTGCTCGGGAGGAATAGCCAAGCGCGACATCGATCATGACCGCTTCGGAACTCGACGTCTGAAGTTTCAATAGCCAACGCGACTAAGATTCGGCGATTTCGAGGCCGGCTTCAAGCGTGCCGCGCTCGGCGATCAGCCTTCGAAGTGCGATGATCTTTGGAGCGCGATTGAATGCAACGGCTCCCATCAAGCGACCTCCTCGCCCATAGAGCGCAATGAGCCGATCTTCGGCGTCTGGGCCACCGGTGAGAACGAGATCATCGGTGGGGCGGGGGCGTCCGACTCCTTGAATCTTGATATCGTACTGGTCGGACCAGAACATCGGGACAGCCGAGAAAGGGGATGCCTCGCCCGATGGCTGGACGATCGCCCCCGCGACGTGTCTCGCTTGCTCGACCGCATGCGTCCAATGCTCGACCCGCATGCGCTCCTCGAACAAGGGGTTGTACCAGTTGGCGACGTCGCCCGCAGCGAAAATTCCAGGAACGCTCGCCTCACATCGCTCGTCGCACACGACGCCGTCGTCGATGGCCAAGCCGGATCCTTCGAGCCACGAAACGGCTGGCGACATGCCGACTCCAACGACGACGACGTCACTTTCGAGGGTGGTGCCGTCGTCGAGCGTGACGCCCTCCACGCGGTGTTGACCGTGGAACTCCGCCACGCGCCTGTCGCAGTGGACGACGACGCCATGGCGCTCGTGGAGGCGACGGAGGACGCCCCCGAGCCGAGGCCCGAGGCTTCGGCTGAGCGGGGCTTCCAACGCCTCCACCATGGCCACCTTCAAGCCGATCTCTCTGCCGGACGCGGCCACCTCTGCACCGATGAACCCTGCGCCGATGACGACGACGCGCGATGCGGACGCGAACGCCCGGCGCACATCGAACGCATCTTCGAGCGTGCGCAACACGAACAAGCCGTCGAGGCTGGGCTGCCCGGGAAGCCGGCGTGCGTCGCCCCCGGTCGCGATCACCAAGCGGTCGAACGAGACCGCGTCTCCGCTGCCAAGTTGGATTGTGCGCGCATCGGTGTCGAGGCTCGCCGCGCGTTCACCGATACGCATGTCGAGCTCGAGCGGAGCGTACTCCTTGCGACGAAGCGCAAGGCGGTCGGCGCCCCACTCGCCGCGAAGCACCTGCTTTGACAACGGGGGCCGGTCGTATGGGAGGTGCGGCTCCTCGCCTATCAGCGCCACCGAACCATCGAACCCGCCACGACGCAGAAACTCCGCGGTACGAAGTCCGGCCAACGACGCCCCGACGATCGCAATGCGACCGGGTGGGCTCATCGATCGAAGCGGTCGCGTCGTTGGTTGCTGAGGGCGATCGCCTGCACGATGAGCGTCCGAATGTCTCCTGCAGCAGCCTTCACCACGCGAAGGAACCCAGCGAGCACCTCCGCATGATCCTGTGGCATGCCATCCAGATACGACTCCCTTTGCGGAGCCTCCGATTCGGGACCTGGGTCGTGACTCGGCGCCCACGCCTCGGCTTCTGGAAGCTTTGGGGCGGGCGGTGCTTCGAACGAAATCGGCGGGGTGTCAGTCACGGGCGCCGTCACCGTCATGACGTCAGGAACTCCTGCCGGGGGTTGTGCCTTGCCGCCCGCGCGCTTGAGCGATGCCTTGACCTTGGCGGGACGCGTGCTTCGCTTGCTGCGCTTCTTCGCCGGGGCGCGCGTGCTCCGCTTGGGAGCGGCCTTCGCTTTCTTGGCCGCCTTGGCAGCACCATTGGATGCGGCACCGTTCGTGGAAGCCTTGGCTGCTGCGGGTCGCTTGCTTGGACTCTTGCTCGGCCGCTTGCGCGACCGCTTGGATGCACGCGCCTTCGGAGCCTTCGTCGTGCGCTTGGGCGGGGCCTTGCTCGGCCGTCTCGATGCTCGCTTCTTCGCAGGCTTCTTGGTGGTGCGCGTTTTGCTGGGGTTTCGCTTCGTCGCCATGAAGGCCTCCGGAGCGAGCCACCTTATCGGAAACCCTGAGGAGGGCAAGGGCAGGCTGACAAACACTCAATGGTCGACGACGTACACGAACTCGACCCGCTC
>JBATTM010000013.1:0-21473 GCA_049670545.1 Polyangiales bacterium | reverse complement strand
GTACTCGCGCCCCTTGACGTAAATGTCGGGACGAATCGACTCGAGTACCGGACCCGCCCATTCGTCTTCGCTGAGGGCGACGTAGTCTACGCAGCCGAGTTCGGCGAGGTTGTCGAGGCGCAGGTCTTCCGGAATGTACGGTCGTTCATATCCCTTCATGACTACGTCGTCGCCACTCACCGTCACCACGAGGACATCGCCGAGGCTTCGCGCGAACCGTAGGTACCGAATGTGTCCGGGATGCACGATGTCGAAGCACCCGTGGCATTGAACGACGGTCTTTCCCTGCGTTTGGAGACGTTTCCGCTCCCTTGCGAGGCTCTCGAGCGAATGGATCTTCTGATCGGCCTCTGCGCTACGCATGGGAGTGCCTCCAATCGCTGAGCAGTTCGATGAGGCGGTCTCGATCTTCGGAACACAATTCCGGCGTCACCGGCAGGCTCACGATCCTCGAGACCAGACGCTCGGTTTCGGGGAGCGACGGAGCAGCCAGATGAGCAAATGCGGGTTGGCGATGAATCGGTACCGGGTAGTGTACTTTCGCATCGAATCCGTGCGTCGTGAGATGCGCGATGAGATCGTCGCGGCCATCGAGTCGGATGACGAAGGTGCTGTAGGCAGGCTCCGACGACTCCGTGACTGCAGTCAGTTCAAACGAATCGCCCAAACCGTTCGCGTAGGCAGTGGCGTGGTGACGACGGGCGGCGATCCAATCGTCGAGATGGGGAAGCTTTGCCAAGAGGATGGCTGCTTGGAGTGTGTCGAGGCGCGCGTTCTCGCCCAGGGCGTCGACGTGGTCTCGGTCTCGGTGGCCGATCGACCTCAGTCGACGCAGTAGCGCACCCTGCTCGACGTCGTTTGTGGTGATGAAGCCGGCATCACCACACGCCGAGAATGATTTGAGTGGGTGCATCGAGAAACATCCCGTGCCGAAAGATCCGACCGAGCGATCGCGATGCTTGCTCCCGATCGCTTGGGCGCAGTCCTCGATCAAATGGAGACCGTGCTTCTCGCAGAGCGTCTCGAGTGGTCTCATGAAGCAGGGAACGCCTCCGAGGTGGACGGGAACGATCGCCTTCGATCGCGACGAGAGCGCTCGCGAAACGTGGTCGGGGTCGATCAGCCCCGTCGTCGGCTCTACGTCGACGAAGACTGGCGTTGCACCGACCAGAGCGATCGCGCTGGCGGTAGCCACGTAGGAATGCGCCACCGTGATCACTTCGTCTCCTGGTCCGATCCCAATAGCGCGCATGGCCAAGGTCAGCGCGGACGTCCCCGAAGAAACCCCGACGACGTCTGCCACGCCGAGCCTCGTCGCGAGCGACTGCTCGAGCTGGGTCACCTCGGGCCCATTGATGAACTGCCCATGGCAGAGCACCCGATCGACCGCTTCGAGGATTCGAGGGCGAAGGGCGCGGTTGTGTTCGACTAGATCGACGTAAGGGACCGTCATTTCCGCCTCTCGTGCTCGATACGATATCCTAATCCCCGGATGAATGAAAAATGACGACAGGCGTGGTCCTCTTCGACTTGGACGGTGTGCTCGTAAACTCCGCACCCCTACATGTGCGTGCGTACGAGCAGGTTTTCAGTGAGGCAGGAATCGCGTTTCCGGAAGCGGCGCGTACGGCGGTGAATCAGGGCAAACCGCGTGCTGACGTCATCGACATCGCTGCACCTGGGGCGAGCGACGAAATTCGCCGGGCCCTCTTCGACGCAAAGCCTTCCGCTGTAATGCGTGTACTCGAGGGGCAAGATGTTGCGATGCCTGGCGCGCTTCACACGTTGCGTGAGATCGCCTCCGAGGGGTTTCCGATCGGCGTCGTCACAAACAGTGCGACACCAGGGCCGTGGCTCGGCGCAGCACACTTGAGTCGCTACGTTGCGGTTGTCGTGGGTCGCGAGGACGTCTCCGAGCCAAAGCCTTCGCCTGAGGGCTACTTTTCGGCCGCGCGCCAACTCGACGTGCCAACGTCGCGTTGTGTCGTCGTCGAAGATTCCCGTGACGGATGGCTTGCCGCAACCCGTGCGGGGATGCACGTATTCGTGCTCGCTCCGCAGCGCCCCGGCTGGGTCGATGCCGATACCGAGGTGCTGCCCGAACTCGCACCGGCCGTCTTGCTTCGCGCGTGCCACGATAAGGGCTCAGGGGGCCCCAGTTGAGTGCGAGACGGTTCTTCGAGTCGGTCTATCGCGACAATCAGTACCGGCACGAGGACGCTCGGCGCGCCCTCAAGACCGACTTGCCACTGTATCTCAAGAACCGTGCACTCGAGCCGCTCGACGCGTTGTTGCGGCGTCGATACGCGCGACGCGACGTTCCGATCGTGTTCATCGTGGGGCCGCCGCGTTCGGGGACGACGTTGCTCTACCAACTCGTCGCGGATCATCTGGACGTCGGCTTCATCAACAACCGAATGGCGAGGTACTTCGCGGCGCCTGTCGTCGGAGCCGCCCTCCACGGACGGACGGGCGGCGGGCATTCTTTGGCGTTGTCGTCCGACCACGGTCGGACACCCGGCGACGAGGCCCCTCACGAGTTTTCATGGTTCTGGCACTACTATGGCGACTTCGGGCAGCACGATGATCTCTCCCGCGAAGAGTGGGCCCGAGTCGACTGGATTCCCGTGAAGCGGTCACTCGAAGCGCTCGCCGGATACTTCGCGCGACCGCTCGTTCTCAAGAACATCAATGCGGTGGCGTACCAAATCGCGGAACTCAAGCGTCTGCTGCCCTCGGCGAAGTTCATTTCGATCCGTCGCGACCCCCGCTACATCATTCAGTCGATTCTCAGAGTTCGCGCGGATGAGTACGGTGATCGAGGTACCTGGTGGTCGGTCCGACCGAGGGACGTCGATCAATGGCAGGGCCGGTCGCCGGTCGCACAAGTCGCGCATCAGGTTTCCGACGTGAGCCACGCGGTCCGGGAGGGTCTCGCCACGCTGCCCGAGAGCGATCGACTCGAAGTCGATTACGAGGCCCTGGTCCGGGAACCGGCACGAGTACTCGACGATGTCGCGCGCCTCACTGGAGCACGGATCGTCGATCGAGAGCGGCTCGACGCGTTAACCCTCATCCCCCGGAACCGAAAGACCATTGACGACGATACTTGGGCGCAAATCGAGATCGCGGTGGAACGGTAAATGGCGCACTTGGAGACGACCGACGATTCATCGACGTGGTCTGGCTGGCTCGCGGACGCGGGTCTCGATGATGTCTACTACGCCCCCGAGTATGCTTCGATCTGGGCGCGCGAAGAGGGCGGGCGTTTCTGCGGGATCCGGTACCAATCGCGTGCCGGACGGGTCCTGTACCCCGTATTGCTGGTGCCGCTCGACCGGCTGCCGGGTGGTTCAGGTCTCTTCGAGGCGCGTACACCGTACGACTTCGGCGGGCCCCGGGGTGACGGGTTCGATCTGCAGATGCTTCAGGCGGAGTTCCGTGATGCGGTCATCCGCTGGTTTCGGGCGCGCGGCGTCGTGTCGGAGTTCGCGAGGCTCCATCCGCTGGCCAACGCGGGTTGGCCTCCAGACGCCACACTTCATGCCGAGAACTACGTGGTCGATCTGCGACGACCGTACGAGGACATCTTCGAATCTCAGCATCGTCGGCACCGCCGTGCCGTACGCGGGTTCGTTCGGCGTTCCGCTGAGCCACTCGTTGTCGACGGCACGCGGCAGGACGCCGCCGCGTTCTTCTCAATGTACATCGACACGATGCGCAGAATCGGCGCGGGCGTGGAGTATCACTTTAGTGAGGACACGATCGGGTCACTCGTCGCGCTCGAGGAGATGAAAATCATTCGTGCGGTGTCCGCTGAGAACACAGTGGGCATGGCCCTGTTCCTCCAGTCTGGCCACGACCTTTTCTATTATCTCGGCGCGTCCGCGGATGAGCGGCCACCAGGCGCGAACAACGCGATCTTCGACGCGGCGATTCGGCATGCGCAGTCCCACCACCTGCGGATGCTTCACCTGGGGGGTGGCGGTGAGTCCTTGCGTGCGTTCAAAGGCCAGCTGGGCACCGGAACCGTTCCGTATCGACTGTTGAAAAGAATCATCGATCCGACTCGGTACGCGGCCGTTGCCGAAGCGTGCGAGGTGTCGAGTTCCGAACAGTTTCCAGCGTTTCGCGCGCGTCTCATCGGACGTTGAAGTCGCCGCAGGGGGTCAGTCGAGCGTTGACGGAGGGAAAAAGCTTTGCGGGGGTTCACCGCTCTTCTCCCTCTCCTCGTGGTAGGTACGCACCATCTTCTCGCGATACTTGCCTACGTCCTGCGCACCCTTGTACGTCTCACGTACCGCGCGGAGCACCGACATGGGCTTGATCGCGTGCGAATCGCCGACCGCGCGACCCCTCGAGATGAAGGGCGCTTCTGCGATGCGAAGGTCCGGCCTTCGAAGCTGTGCCTTCGCGAGTAGCTCCGCCACGTAGGCGTGACCGCCCGACACGATCTCGATCCCCTTGAACGCACTGGCTCGGTAAAGCTTCATGCCGTTGAGGGACCGCCACCGAAACCCGTAAATCGTCTTCGTGAGCTTCAGGAACCCGGTTGACGCGACTCGACGAGATAGCTTTCGAACCACTGGGTTGTACAAGTACCCGAGGACGACGTCGTGTCCCCTGCGCGCAGCCAGCAAGTTGTCGATCGACTCCGCAAAGACGAACTCGCTATCCCCCGGAAAGACGGTGACCCACGTGTCGTCGTCAATGGTCTGATACGCGTCGGTGACACACCGGCCGAGCCCTCGGTTCACATCGTGCGCAATCATTCGGCAGCGTGAGTCTTGCTTGCAGAGCTGTGCCATCACGTTGCGAGTGTCATCTGTCGAGCCGTCATCGATCATCACGACCTCGACGGCGACAGAGATCCGGTTTGCGTGCTCCAAAACCTCTTCGACGGTGCGGCGAACGAGGTCTTGCTCGTTCAAGCACGGCACGAGCACGCACAGTTTCTCGTTGAGATTCGCGGAGGGTTCGGCCATGGTCGCCCCCCAAAATGCCTGGTTGGATCTTCGACGTCAATTCGTCGGCGATTCACGACCTGTCGAGGAACTGCAGGCCGTAGCCGAGGTGCGCTACGCTTCCTCGCATGATTGGCAGCAGCAACGAACGCAAGATGTTGATCGATCGGCCGATCGTATTGCTCGCTTCCGAGCGAAGTGGTGGCAATCTGCTTCGCGCGATCCTCGGCAGTCATTCCTCTGTCGCCGCGCCCACTCCAGTTCACCTTCTCATCGGGTTTGATCCATTGTTGCCGATGTATGGTGACTTCCGGGACGATCGAGCGTTTCGTCGCGCGTGCGACGACGTTTCGAGTTTCTTCGAGTATCAGATCGCCGGACAAGCGGATCCGCCCGATGCGGCAGGGTTGTTCGCGGATGCGCGCGAGCGGAGCTTGGTGGGGCTATTGGATGCCGCGTTCGATCAGCTCCTGCGTGCTTCCGGGTCGACACGGATCGCATTGAAAGAGAACGAGGCGTTCCGGTACGCACACCGGTTGGTTCGCGCGTACCCTGGAGCGCGCTTCGTCTACCTGGTGCGGGATGGGCGTGACGCCGCACTGTCGTGGCTCAAGTCGCCAAACCATCTCGGTGGCATCGCGCATATCGCCGAAACTTGGCGCGATGAACAACGAGCATGTCTGTCGCTGCTATGCGATCCCTTGCTCGCCGACTCGATTCACGTGGTTCACTACGAAGACTTGGTGTCGAATCCCCAGGCGGTGGTGCGATCGCTATGTGAGTTCACAGACCTCGACTTCGAGGAGCCGATGCTCGACTTTCATGGACGAGCCGATGTGAGAGAGCAGTCGGCCGGAGTTCGCGATTGGGAGAATCTCGCGAAACCGATCATGGAGCAGAACTTCAACAAGCATCAGACAGAGCTTGGATGGTGGCGCGTCCAGACCTTCAATCAAATCGCGCGCCGTGAGTTGGCCGCACTCGGCTACGAGGTTCCCGAGCCAAGCTCCTTACACAAAGTGAGTGAGCAATTGTGGACGGTCTCGCGCGAGACGTTGGGCCTTGCGGGGAAAGCGGCACGCGGGCGCGTTCCAAAGGCGACCGAGCTGCTGGTTCGCGGAAAAAGGCGGCGGAACATCGAGCGCATTACGACTGACCTCGAGGAACACCAGCGCCCTCGCTGGCCACGTCGGGGTTGACGGTCGCGCCTACGCGCCCTTGGCCGACGGATCCCAGCGGCGGAAACGAGCTCTTGGGTTTCTCTTGTCGGGACGTGCAATTGATTGCTCGAAGCGCTTCGCGGCACTCGAGGCGATATCCACCGTCGAGCTCTTCGGCGCGACTCGGATTGCACCCACCACATCGCTCGACACATCTCCCCGACGACACACCATGGCGAGGAGGCGTCGCGTATCCGCTCCGCTGTGAGCGCCCCAACTTACCTGATAGGTGATGAAATCGCCCTTGGCCCGCATTTGCGACTGAGCCTTCCGAGGCTTGGGCCCCTTGCGATGCGACTTCTTTACGTCGTCCTGGATTTCCCTAGGCCTGATCGACGCACGACTGGCCTCACGTTCGAGCAACCAGGTCACGACTTCCTCGGCGGGGCGTTCCTCGAGAAGGCTCTCTGCCAAACTTTTCACGCGTGGGTTCAGCTCGGAGGGTGGGGCGTCCCGCAGGCTCTGAACCAACCGTTCGTCGGCGGCGGCGAAGATCTGTTCGGGCTTGGGGACGGGCACATAGCGGGCCTGCACCCGTGCCTGTCGGAGCATGCCTTGCACGCGACGTTCCGCGTGGGCCGCCGCAAACAGTACGTTTGTGCCTTGGCGCCCGGCACGCCCGGTACGTCCGCTTCGATGGGTGAATGCATCGCCATTGTCCGGAAGATCGACTTGGATGACCCGTGCGATGTCTTGAACATCGAGCCCGCGGGCGGCGACGTCTGTGGCTACGAGGAATCGCACCGTTCCGCTTCGGAACTGGCCGAAAGTCGTCGTACGCTCTCGCTGTGTCATTTCACCATTGAGTGCGCGAGCTGCAAGGCCCGCAGAGGAAAGTTCTTCGGCGAGTTCGACGGTCTGCGCCCGCGTTCGGACGAAGAGGAGGGTCTTGTCGTCCGGGTAGCGAAGCAGCAAGTTGACCGCAGCCGACATGCGGTCGCCGGGCCGTACCCGCATCAGGACGTGATCGATGTCCTGGTTTGCTTCACCTAGCGCGGTCCCTTGCACGGACACTGGCTTCTTCTGTAGCCTATCCGCGAGGCGAACGACTTCGCGTGGAAAGGTCGCCGACACCAGGTGGGTGCGGCGCACTTTCGGCGCGTACCCAAGGATGCCGTCGAGTTCCTCCTCGAAGTTCATGTCGAGCATCTCGTCGGCCTCGTCGAGGGCAACGGTTTCGATCTGATCGAGAACGAGAGCGCCAGCCCGCAGATGATCGAGAAGGCGGCCGGGAGTGCCCACGACCACGTGTGGATGTCTCCCCAGCTGCGTGCGCTCCTGGAACACGCTGGTGCCCCCAGTCACGACGAGGACACGTCCGCCGAGCGGTGCGTACAGCCAGGTGAGCTCTCGGCCGAGTTGTGCGGCCAGTTCGCGTGTCGGTGCAATCAGCAGCGCGACGGGGCGGGCTGGGCCCCGCGCACGCTTGGAGCGATCCGCCCCGGCTGCAGCTTCCACGGTGGGCGCCATGAGCAGCCCGAGCGCCACGGTCTTCCCCGAACCGGTTTGAGACGAGATCCGCAGATCACGCCCGGCGAGCTCGGGATCGAGGATGGCGTGCTGGATCGCGGTGAACTCCGAGAATCCAGCTTTGCGCAGAGTCGGGCCGAGGCCCGCAGGGGCCTGCTCGAGGCGAAGGAAGTCAGTCATGGAGCCGGCTGCGTAGCACACTCCGCTTGAACGGACACGAAGACGCCTGTTCCGCCGCAGAAGCAACCCATTAACGCTAAGCATTTCAAGACTTTTGGAAACCCACAGGGCGGACACGCAGACCAGGGCGCGCGTCCGCCAAGACGACTCCAACGCGTGCGTTTGTCCGGGTTGACGTTGGCGCGTCGCTTCCTACCATCCGCCTCCGCGGGTGGGGTTTTATCTTCGTGTCAGGTGACTATGGCGTATTTATGCGGATGATCATCGCGTGCTGTTGCCTCTTGGTAGCGGGGTGCGAACCATGTGGGGCATCTCGTGAGCCTGGGAAGGATGTCTTGGGGATGACGACTGGGGAAGCCGAGGCGGCCGCGCGCAAGGCGTATCTGTGGGGATGGCCGATGGCCAACATGCTCACCCGCAATCATCGCGTGCGTCTGGTTCCGAAGCCAGGCCACCTCATGGGCGTCGCGCCCGTGGCACCCATCGGTCGACTCTCGATGCTCGCGGACTACATCAAGCCCGATCAGAAGTTCGTCGCCTGCCCGAACCAAGATGTGGTCTATGGGTTTGGCATGATGGAACTCGATCGCGGCCCCGTGGTGATTCAGGTGCCGGATTTTGGCGATCGGTACTGGGTCTACGCGATCTACGACGCCCGGACCGATCAGATCGCCGCGATCGGTCGCCAGCATGGGACGAAGCCTGGGCACTATCTCGTCGTCGGTCCGGAGTGGCGCGGCGAAACCCCGGATGGGATTGCAGGCGTATTCCGCTCCCCGACCGACCTTGCTGTCATCATTCCGCGGCTCTTCATGAACGATACGGCCGACGATCGGACTGCAGTTCAGCCCCTCGTCAACCAGATTGCAGCCTACCCAATGACCGAGTTTGACGGTTCTTGGAAGATCACGGAGTGGCGCAACGCGCCGCGCATTCCCTACCTGCTCGGACTGATCAAGCGCGGCCCCCCAACCTGGGTCGATCCCGAGGAATACTTTGATCAGCTCCCGGAGATTCTCGAACGGGTGCCACCCCTTCCCGGAGAGGAGCCGCTCTACGAGGAGTTTCGATCATTGCTTGCGGCTGCGGCGCAAAGCCGTTCGATTCGTCGCGCGATTGTCGGTGCAGCGAAAGACATGCAGTCGGACGTGATCGATGGTTTTCTTGCCTGGAAGGAGAACGGGGAGCCCGCGGGCAATGGGTGGCACCGTTCCGTGGATAGCGCTGCGTGGGGGACCGGCTACCGAAACCGAACCGCGAGCGCGCGTTCGAACATCTTCGAGAACGTACAGGACGAGACGCGGTACTACTACACCGACGACGATTCGACGGGCGCCTCCCTTGATGGAGCAAACTCCTACGCGGTGACCTTTCCGCCGGGGCAGCTGCCCCCGGTACGCGGGTTCTGGTCGATGACTCTGTATACCGCCGACCATTTTTTCCACGAGAACGATCTCGACCGCTACTCGCTCGGTACGAAGAACACTGCGCTGCGGTACAACGAGGAGGGCTCGCTTACGATCTACGCGGGTGCGAAGTCGCCCGGCACCGAGTTCGAGTCGAACTGGTTGCCAGCGCCTAAGGGGCGCTTCTCGTTGTACATCCGCGCATATTGGGGCGAGCGGCCGATCTTGGATGGCTCCTGGGTACCTCCGGGTGTTGCCAAAGCGCTGAAGTAGAGAGGGAGCTACCTCGGAGCTATGCTGTCCATGTGTCAGTTCCTCGAACCACTCCACGCAAGCGTGTGTGGACCGCGATCCTCGTCATTGGCGTAGCGCTAGTTGCTTCGCTTTGGGCGCTGAGGTTAGGGCCGTTCGCAGGTGTTGAACGGGGTGCTCCGACGGTAGTGTTCGTCGTGATGGACACGCTCCGGGCGGATCGCACGTCTCTGTGCGGAGCCGAACGCGGGACCACCCCAACCCTCGAGGGACTTGCCGAGCTTGGGGCGAGCTATGCATGCGAGTCTCACTCTCCGGCGACGTGGACGTTGCCAAGCCATGCCTCCTTCTTCACCGGGCGCGACCTCGACGAACACCGTGCCGGTGCCGGCGGTGGTACCGAGGACATGCCGTGGGGCAGTGTCACCCCTCTAGACGATCGATTTCCGACGCTTGCTGAGGAGATGTCGGCGCGCGGATACCAAACGCTCTTCCTGTCTGGCAACCCAGTTGTCAACGAGCGCATGGGGTTGACGCGTGGCTTCGATGAAGCGGTGTGGGCTCCCAACTATCGCGCGATGCAGGATGGCAGACTCGCTGCGCGGCTGGAGCACATGCTCGCCGCGCCTTCGTTGCGGCAAGACGAGCCTCTTTTCGTGTTCGTCAACATCTCAGATCCGCACTCGCCCTGGAAAGGGGTTCCGGCGGGAGTCGAGTTCTCGCCGCCGCGGCCCCCTTTGTCGGCAAACCCTGGAAGGCGACAGTACGAGACCGGCATGTTCGATGATGAGGAGGCCGCTCGCTATCTCGCGCATCTCACCGATGTCTACGACTATGCGATCCTGCGCGCCGACCGCTCGCTCTCACTCGTGCTTGAGCGGCTGAACGATGCTGGGTGGCTGGACGGCGCGTATCGAATCGTGGTCGCTTCCGATCATGGCGAATACCTCGGCGAGCATCAGATGGTCGAACATGGACGACCGCATCTGTTCGAACCGGTGACTCGGGTGCCACTCCTGTACTTCAGTACTGACCTTCCGGTCGAGCTACCCGCGGATGTTCCCGCGGTTGTCGCGCATTCCTTGGCGCGTGATGGGTCGTTGCCCAATCCCATGCCTCCCAAGCGCGCGAGTACGTTTCGCCGTTCGGAACCCCCACCAGAGCCGATGCCGGCGTGCTGGTTCTCCACCGCTGCCGCCTGGACTGGCACTGCGAAGCTCTCCGCCAACCGGGGTACCGTCTCGAGATTCGACCTCATCACGGATCCAGACGAACTGAACCCGATCGTCGTGACGAACGGTCGGGACGCGACCGACCTGCTCGCACACTGCGAGGCTCTGGACCAAGCCTATCTGACGAGGCCGGCGCCCGACGAATCGGTGAGCGCTGAACTCTCGGCGCAACTCAGGGCGCTCGGCTACCTCCGCGACGACGACGAGCCCGCTCCGAAGACCACCGAAGAATCTCCGTAGAGCAGCGACGCCGAGGATCTAGGGGCAGCGAACGTCGAGCTCGTTGCCAAGCGCGAGAACCCACGGGTCGGTATTCGTGCTCTGATCCGCGCGTAGCCTGGTCAAGTGTGACAGCGCGTCCGTTCGCGCGGGGCCGTCCGGTCCTCGCAGCGCTGCCTCGAGACGGGCAAGCACGACCTCTCGAGACACACCTCCCGTAGTCGCCCTGTCGAGTGCGCCCCTAGCGTTCTCGGCGTCGCAGGCGGACGAAGCTGCCATCCCCCGGTACAGCTCGATCGAAGGGAAACCAGGATAGATGTCGGCAGCCTCCGTCAGGAGCTCGTACGCGGTGCGCGCGCGTGTGCGCTCTTCGTCATCGATGCTCATACGGAGCCCGGCGCGGTGCCCGTCTCGCACCAGCGGACGGAGCATCTCGAGGCTTCGAAGCCAGCCGTGAAGCGCGCCTTGCCCGTCGGGCGGGTCGACGCGCGCGAGCTCCGTCTCGAGCGTCGCTGTCTCGAGCTGACTCTCGAGGATCACTCCTTCCCGAAACCCTGCGCCTACCACGCGGAGTTCTTGGAGGCCGCCGAGCGTGTCTTCACGCACGAACAAGGAATGCCCCTCTTCCACGAACGCGAGCTTCCAAGTCGGGCTCTGTGTCAGGAACTCGGTCGCGGGAACGTGATCCGAGCGCGTGTGGTCGATGACAACCACGTTCACATCGTATTCCGTCAACAACCGGTCGAAAGCGCGCGGCTGCGCGAAGCTCTGCGTCACCTCGGCGACGAACGAAGCCCCGTAGAAGGGAACCCGCCCGTCGACCAAGAACCTCGCTCGGGGCGCGGCGAACATCATTGGCCAACTATCTTGGATGGTTGCGAGTACTCGCGGGTTCGCGATCTCTTGCTCGATCTGCGCGGCGGATTTCCAGGGGTATTCGCGCTTTGCCTCGCCAACACCAAAGCCGAAATCGGGGATCAGGCGCGGGGTCCACATCATGCATGCCGCGGCTGCAACGACGACCGCGACCGCTACGCCTCGTTTCATGTTCCCGATCACAGGAGCACGCGACAGACCGGCGGCGATGAAAGGCGCGCAGAGCAGTACCTGGTGGGCAACGAATCGCGTCGAGCGGAACGCCATGAAGCAGAAGAGAACGCACAGCACCCCGTATCCAGCGCCGAATCTGCCGGCACGGACAACCGGCCGTAGGGCAGGGAGGATCAGTAAAGAAATGATCATCGGCCCGACAAGCAAGCGGAGCGGGTCCGTCGGTGACCAAGGGGCCCATTCGGTCACGGCGCTTCGAAACTCGGGTCGCACGAGGTGGGCGATCGCGTCGTCGATGATCGACAGCCCGAACGGCGTCACCGCCGTTGCCACGAGCTGCGCGCCAAAGAGCGCTGCCATCCACGGGAGTGCTGCCGTCCGCCACGCGAATGCGGTGAAGATCCCGGTAATCACGAGTCCCAGGAGATGTGACCCGTGGACGTTGACCCACAGGAGTTGCATTGCGAACAGCGCCACGAGCACGAGCCTCTTGCTTCTCTGACTTCGGGGTCCGTCATAGAGAAGGGCGATCCCAGCGAGGAGAAACGCGGGGAAAGCCAAACCTATGATCTGGGGACGTACGGTGAAGCGAAAGCGTGCGATCGGCAGGACCGCGAGGAGGACCGTCAGCGCCAGGGGAGCTGCAAGCGGCGCGTCTTCGGCCAACCGAACCGCCAGTCGCACGAGGACATAGCCGAGCCCTGCGAGAGTCAGGCACTTGACCAGGATGAGCCCGGTCCCGCCGAACCCACTGAAGATCCACCAGCTTCCGAGATCGTAGCCCCACTCGTAGTTGGTCCAGGGCTGCGGCGTTGTCCGCCAGAACGAGAAGGTGTCGACGCGGGGGACGTATCCAAGACGCGCGATCTGTCTTCCCTGTGCGAGGTGCCCATAGCCATCGGCGTTGAAGAAGGGAAACAGTCCCATCAGGAAGAAGGCGAGCGCCGACGCCCATCCACTGATTGCAACGACTCGACGCGGCACCGTCCGAGTGTCATGCGACTGCGATAGTGGGTCAAACAACTGCATGGCCTGTCGATGCGCGTCGGGATCGACTGGTCGGTGACTGGCACATTTACCAACGTACCGGAGGCCACCGCACGAGCACCGACGACTTGATCGCAGCCTGGTACGCGGTGCATCGCAGCGCGAGCACCCCCGCTCGCTATCTCGATCTCGGTTGCGGGATTGGTTCGGTGTTGCTGATGGTGACCCACAAGGTGAGGCCGCCGGTCGCGCGAGGTGTCGAAGCGCAGGCGCAGTCCGTGATGATGGCGCGACGCGCCGTATCCGAGCTGCCCAGTCACCAAAGCGAGATCGAAGTCCACCACGCCGATTTTCGCGATCTCATCGAGAACGACGGCCTCTATGATTTGATTACAGGCTCTCCACCATACTTTCCGACGGGCACTGGCGTCCTGCCGGCTGATGCACAAAGGCGCGCTTGTAGATTCGAAGAACGCGGTGGCGTCGAGGCGTACGCCGGGGCGGCGGCGCGGCTCATGACTACCTCCGGACGCTTCTATGTCGTGTTCCAGACGCGAGGGTCGGCAAGAGTGATGGCCGCGGCGCACGCGCACGGGCTTCATCTCGGCGGCCGCGCGGATTTCCACGCCCGGGCACAGGACGTCGCCCCCTTTCTCACCGTTTTCGAGTTCTCTCGGACTCCCAGCCAACCCTTGCATCGCTTCGCGTGCGCCGTGCGAGATGTAGACGGCGCGGTGAGTTTCTCCTACGAGCGGATTCGTCGAGAGCTGGGCGTATCGGCGACCCCGCGTTGATCGACGCATTCCGATTCGCGTATACAATGGGTTCGGCCGCGCACCGCGGGTGCGCCGCTCCCGCTCCCATGCCGACCAGACATTCGACAAGGCGCCTGCTTGGCATGAGCGCCGCTCTCGCAAGGACGCTCCTGCGCCCCCCCGCGGTGATCGTGAAGCGCACGACGCGCAACCGGTGGGAGGTCGACGGCGAGCGACTCGACCCGGCGATGCAGCACGTATTCGCCATGGCCAAAATCGTCCAACGCTCGATGCCGGCCATGGGTCACGTGCGTGCCAGAAGATACTACGAGATGATGTGCAAAATCCTCGACGAGCCCCCGATCGAGGTGTTCCAGACACGCGACCTCCAGTTCGAGACCCGCGCCGGGGTTCGTGCTGCCCGCGCGTACTATCCGTGCCCCGGAGAGAAAGCCCCCTGTCTCGTCTACATACACGGTGGTGGACATACGATCGGGAGTATCCGTACACACGACGCGTTCTGCCGACGTCTGGCGGTAGCCTCGGAATGCGTGGTTGTATCGATCGACTACCGCCTTGCTCCCGAAGATCCGTTTCCAGCGGCGCCAGAGGATTGCTACGATGTGTACCTATCGCTCCTCGATCGTAGCCAAGAGTTGCGGATCGATCCGGCGCGTGTCGCGGTAGGCGGAGACAGTGCGGGCGGAAACCTCTCCACGACGGTCGCCGCGATGGTTCGTGAGTCCGGCGCGCCCGCCCCGCGGTTGCAACTCTTGATCTACCCTGCCGTCGGTGGAATCAACCACGAGGGCCGTCAGAACCCAGGTCTCCAACGTCATTACGGCCTCGACGCCGAGACCACACATTGGTTCACCGAGAAATACGTTCAGGATGCCGACTACCGCGACCCAGGAGTCGCGCCGCTCTATCTCGACACCCATCAGGGGCTTCCGCCTGCTGTAATCGTGACTGCGCATTTCGATCTGCTTTGCCGTGAGGGGCTCGAGTATGTGCAGGTTCTCGAGTCCGCGGGTGTCCCCGTCACGCATCTGCACTACCGAGATTTGCCCCATGGGTTCGCCACCATGAGCTGCGTCCCCCGCGCGCGAGCGGCGATCGAAGAGATCGGGGCCACGCTCGGCGCTCACCTCTCTGCATGCGATTGATTGGCGCAGCAGACCCGTGGCCGGTTTCGTGGTATCGCACGCCGATGCTGTCGAAGACTTTCTTGATCGCTACCCTCGCACTACTGACTGGATGTGGGGGCGGACAACAGGCCAAAGTCGAGAATGCCGCCTCCGCCGAAGAGGGCACGGCTGAGACCGGTTCCGAGACAGCACCCGAGGAGCCCGAGATCAATCCGCTCGACGAGCCCGTCGCTGAGTTGATCGTCAACCGGTGCGCGTCGAAGGTCGGCGAGAACGATGTACTCGTATTGAGCAAGCAAGACGGGTACGCGACGCTTCTGGGTGGGGCAGAGTGGACGATCCAATGCGATGACGAGCAGATGCTGGTTGCGGAGTCTCCGTATGGCATGCATGTCACGGTCCGCGGCTCGAATCCGCCTTCCGCTTTCGCTGTCGAGAGTCACCTCATGAAGATGGCGACCAGGGTTGCAGACAAGATGGTCACGCGAGGGTTCCCAGTTTCACCGCCCACGGCGGTCGAGATCGAAGTGGGCCATCAGACCGTCGAGGCGGTCTTCATCTCGATCGATCTCACAGCAGTGGCGCCGAACATGATGCAGATCAACTACTGGACCGCCCGCCAGCGCGACGACGGTGTCGTACTCGATTTTCACATGAGTGCCGTCATTCCGACGGACAAGGGTCAGCAGGTGCTCGATGGGACGATTCTAGTGATGGAGCGAACCACTGGGTTGTTTACATTACTCGAGGATCTAGACCTCCCCGAGTGACGTTCAACGCTGAAGAGCCGCTAGGAACTCGCGAATCGAGTCGACGATCAGATTGGGCATCTGAGATGCTAACATGTGCCCACCATGGCTAACTTCGAGGAACTTGGCGGGTCCGCCCGCGGCAACCATGCTCTCATAGATATTTCGTGCGTGTGAAACCGGCACGATTCGATCGTTTGAGCCGTGGAGGAATAGGGTCGGCGCCTCGATGTCGGCGGCCTCTGACTGCAAGGCGGTGCATGGGCTACCGCGGCTCACCATCGACATGTTGCGTAGCATCGCGGGGTTTGACTCCAGGAGGTCGATCTCCTCCTCGATTTCCGCCGGAGTCGCGGAACGCGGCGCGTGCGTCCACTGCATGAAGTACGTCACGAGCGCGCGTTGGGCAGGGCGCGGAAGTTTAGGGAAGCCCTTCCCGGCGACGCTCAACAGAGACTCGACTCCCGGAAACGGAAGCAGGCGATAAGATAGATGAGCAGGCGCGCCCAGCGTCCCGAGGAGCACGAGGGACCGAACGCGATGAGGCCAGCGCCTTGCAATTCGCTGCGCCACGCCGCCCCCATGGCTGTGTCCAACGATCGTGGCGTCGTTCCAATCGTAGCGGTCGAGAACGTGAACCGCGATCTCCGCGGAAGCTTCGATCTGAACCGAGCGGCGTGCACGCGGCGTCGGGCTTCGGCCAAACCCCGGTGCGTCATAAGCGACGACGTCGCCCAGGCCACTCAATGGCTCCAACAACGAAGCGAAATCGAGCATTGAACCTGGGTTTCCGTGGAGCAGCAGGAATCGCTCTCTTCCCCGCCCGGCTTGTTTCGTCGTGACGAGATCGACGGAACCATCCTGACCGGTGATCGTCAGCCGCTTTGCCGCTCTGTATAACTTCGGTTCCTCGCGTGCGATTCACCAGTTTCCTATGGGACTGGCCTCCGCGCCAAGCGAGAACTGCGGCCGCGTCTCGTGGTAGGATACTGGATGCGTGTCGCGCGGCTATTGGCCATCATCATGGGTCTCATCGCGTGTAGCTCACCAAGTCGTGAGGACGCCGACCCGGCCGCGCGGCGCGAGTGCACGGAACAGGCTACACGTGACGGGCTCGGGATCTACGCGCGCGTGATTGATGCGAAGCCAGTCCGGGAAGACCCTCCACTCAAGGCCGTCGTCCCGAAGCGCACCGTGGGCGTCAAGCTGTACGTCGTTCCCGACAAGGGTGTCACCGCCGCGTATCTCGAGCACGCGGCCCGATGTTACGCGGGATCGAGTCGCTTGCCGTCGATCCCCTCGGACCCGCTACGACCGCCGGGTGGGATTTCGTCCGTCCGGGTGGACCGCAGTGGAAGCGCGTTTGTCGTCACGATCATGGGGAGCAACAGTGCGATCGGCGCCGAGATCTGGTCCTCCGCGCAGGAAGTCCTGGCTTCCAATCGACAGAAACGCTGACGCCAGTCACCCAGGCGGCTCATGGTCCGCCTGTCATCCTGACGATGTAGTCAATCGAAAGGCTCATCTGGTGCGTCTTCCCGTCGGGCCCTGGGGCGCGCATCGCCATTCTCATTTTTGAGCGCTTGTCCACCGATGTGGGGGCGACCTGGGTTAGGTTCCAACGCGCCGAGCCCGTGGAGTGGGTGCTTAGGCTTTCGAGTTTGCCCGACTGCCCGTTGCTACCGGTGACGGTTTGTGGGGGCGCACTCTGCGTCACTTTCAGGCGAACCTCGACGACCGGGTATGCAAGCGACACGATGGTGAAGGAAGAAACTTCGGTGATCTGCATTCCGCCTTCTTCGTATGAAGTCCGAACCGACCACTTCCCACCTTTGCCGATCGCTTCCTTCGGAAACGGGGCGATCATTTGCTGCAACGCCTGACGAAGATTCTCTACCGTTTGGCCTACGGAAGGTGGCAGGGTGCGGGATGCATCGATCTGTACGTCGGACACGATACCCTGCGAGGAGCAGACGTACGAGCCCTCCAGGCCGACGAGCGTAGCCAGACGACGGTTGTTCTGCGCCACCGACTCTGGTGCGAGACGATCCTCTTTCGAGACCGCCGACTGAGTCACCACGAAGCCGACTCGCGCGTTGCCCTCGGGTGTGCGCTCTTCGACTTCGAGGCCGAGGGTAATGGCCACTGTGGGTGTCGGGTCGTTGGGTTGTGCCGTGCCGTCGAGCGACATTTCCACTCCGACGTCGATCACGAGGGTGAGCGAGCCTTTCGTCCCTGGGTCGAGCGTCCACCGAAGGATCCGACGCGGCTCCTTTCCCGGCGACACCAGGTCGATGTCCGAGCGCTCCACTGCGCGGGGTGGCTCGGTCGCCCCCGCCTCGGGGAGTGCTGGTTCCAGGGGGACGCGGTCGACGACGACCTCAGCGGTCTCCTCAGGTTGGGCCGTCGGCGTCGTGCACGCACAAAAGACCAACCCACAAAGCATGATCGCGAATCGAGCCACCCGGCTTGTTACCACGATCGCGCGTCACGGCACCCAGGTCGGCGCGGGTCTTCGGAACCACGGCACAGTTGCGTAATATAACCCACTAATACTAAAAATAGGCTCCGATTTTGGTTGAATACTAGTATTGTTAGCTCGAAAGGGTTAGAAATCTGCTCCTGCGCTGCTAGCTTGTTGGGTCCACCCCCTGGAGACCCCGCGCATGAGATATTGGAGTAGGTTCGGCTTCCTCGCCTTGGCCGTCGTGTTGGCGTCCGGCTGTGACGGGATCATCGGCGGTTCCGGGCCGTCGGACGGCAGTGATGGCCGCAGTGGCCCGACCGACCCGGCTGATGAGTTCCCCGTCGACACGACGCGGCCCGAACTCGCGAGCTGCGAGACCTTCGAGCCGTCGCACCCATACGTGTACGCCGCGAAGATCAAGACGTTGCTCACGGGGCTCGCGCTGAGCTCGGAAGAGCTGGACGCGCTCGCCGCCGACCCGAAGGTTTTGCGGTCGCAAGTCGCGACGTGGGTAGACATGCCGCAAACCGATCAGAAGCTGCGTAGGTTCTTTCAGACGGCGTTTCAGCAGGACGGTTACGAAGAGCAGGCCCTGATCGATCTTTGGGGCTACAGCAACTTTCAGTCGGGTCGTATGGCTGATGGGACTTCGGTCTCTGAGACGTTCATTCGGAGCTTCGAGGAAAGCTTTGCCCGCACTGTCGTCGATATCGTTCGTAGCGACCGACCGTTCACTGAAGTTGCAACGACACGCACCGTCCATCTCACGACGGCGCAGATGGTCGCGCTTGCCCTGAGTGACGATCGTGAAATCGATGATGATGGGGATCGGCGGTACAACCGCGCCGACGAGGCGATCACGCAGCTTGCCTATACGACAGCCGACGTGCCCCTCTCGGAGTCCCTCGACCCGAACTCGGCCAACTGGATGCGCTTCACGATCCCGGCTGAGGGGCTGCCTGAGGCGTGCAATGGCGAGGCTGTGAAGACCAACAACGACTTGGTTCGCGCTGCCCTCGCCGTCCTGATGGGTTCGTACACGAACAACGACGAGTGCATGCCGGACGACTACCGGGCCACTCCGCTTCTCGGAGAAGAGGCGTTCTTCGATTGGCGACCGGTCACGGTCCGATCGCCGGCGCCTGGTGAGCAACCTACGATGTTCTGGGACCTCGATACCCTCCGCAACTCTGATGAACTCGTCCTCCGCGTGCCTCGCGTGGGTTTCATGACGACGCCAGGGTTCTTCGCGACCTGGCCGACGAACGACGCCAACCAGGCCCGCGTAACGACAAACCAGACCTTGATCGTCGCCCTCGGGAAGAGTTTCGATAGTGAAACGACGTTCATCCCGGCGTTTGATGACGCGCTCGACGAATCACACGCCGACCCGTCGACCGTGTGTTGGGGTTGCCACGTCAATCTCGACCCCATGAGGCAGTACTTTCGCAACTCGTTCACCTATTATTACCACGCCCAACAAGACAACACGGTTCAGGCTTTGCGGCCGTCGTTCGCGTTTCAGGGGGTCTCGATCGAGGGAGAGGGCGGCGACGGCATCGTCGAACTCGCGAGCACCCTCGCCAACCATCCACGGTTCGCCCCGGCTTGGGTTCAGAACGCATGCTACTTCGCCACGAGCGCTGCCTGCCCAGAGGACTCCGAGGAGTTCCAGGAAGTGGTGGACGTGTTCGTGGGAAGCGGAATGAGTTTTCGCTTGATGTTGATCGAGCTCTTCGCATCGCCTCTCGTATCGGCCGAGACCTGTGTCGAGGGAGCCGGAGGCGATATCCCTTCGGTGTCGCGTGCCCGTCATTTCTGCACCACGATCTCCAACCGATTGGGGGTCACTGACGCCTGCGGAACCGACACCTACTACCAGTCCGAGCGCCGAGGCGATCGCGGCGTGATTCGTCAGTTGATCGAGGTCGTTCCAGACGATGGCTACGGACGCGGTGGTGAGGTTCCGGTGGTCATCTCCGACCCGAACCTGTTCATTCGCGCTGCGGGTGACGCGATGTGTGACCGGTTTAGCCGGATGGTCGTCACTAACGACGGGAGGTTCCCGCCGGGCGACCCGGAGGCGGCGATCCAGGCGTTCGTCGTCGATCTGATGGGTCTCTCGGAATCCGATCCGCGGCACGACGGTGCGCTCGACGTTCTCACCCAGCATTACACCGAAGCGGACGTGGAGACTAACGAGACCAACGCCCTTCGATCCACCTTCATCGTCGCCTGCACGTCCCCGAGCGTGTTGGGCGTGGGCTTGTGAGGAACCGACCATGAAGCTTCATCGACGCAAGATGCTCTACACGGCGCTATTTGGTGCAGGTGGTCTCGGCCTCAAGTCGTTGGCCACCGGGATTCCGATGTCGATTCTCGCGAATCCGTTGACCGCACGAGCGCAAGACGCCGCCTCGACGCGCATCCTGATCCTTTCCACGTCGTCAGCTGGCGACCCCATCAATGCAAACGTGCCGGGCACGTATGAGGATGCGGCGATTCAGCACTCGAACGACCCCCGGATGGCTCCCACGAACATGTCGATCGGTGGGCGCCAATGGCTCTCGGCCAAACCGTGGGCCGACTTGCCGAACAGTATCCTCGGCAAAACGGTGTTCTTTCATCACGGCACCTACACCAATGCGCATCCGAATCACCCAAAGGTCATGCGATTGATGGGCAACACGGAACGAAACGAGATGCTGGTGAGCCTGTACTCCGAAGCCTTGTTCGAAACGCTCGGGACCGTCCAGCGAGAACCGATCAGTGTTGGGGCCCGTGGCGGCAACGAGATCCTCACGTTCCAGGGGCGGTCTCTCGCGAACGTGTCGCCGGTTGCCCTCAAGACCGCGCTCGCGCAGGAAGACAACGTCATCGGTGATCTTCGCGACCTTCGAGATCAGTCGGTCGACGAGATGCACGCTCTGTACCAAACCCACGGCACCGAGAATCAACGCCGGATGTTGGATCGATTCGCGGCGACACGGGACGAAGCGCGGTCCCTTTCCTTGGATCTGATCGAGCGGCTGCAAGGTATCGACGGAAACGGCGAGAGCGATCAAGTGGTCGCGGCTTCGGTCTTGGCGGCGATGAACGTATCTCCTACGATCACGCTCCGTATCGATTTCGGGGGCGACAATCACACTGACAGCGAGTTCGTGCGTGAGACCGATGAGACCGTGGCCGGCGTCGGACATCTGCAGTCTCTGGTCGAGTCCGTGGACGGCATGCGGGCCGAAGGCGTGTTGCGCAGCGATGTCATCGTGGGAACCCTCAATGTGTTCGGAAGAGACCTGGCACGGAAGGGCCGTGCCGGGCGCGACCACAACGGGCGGCATCATTGCACCGTGCTGATCGGTGACGGCCTTGCC
>JBATTM010000012.1:0-2099 GCA_049670545.1 Polyangiales bacterium | reverse complement strand
GTGTTTCCACCGATCTATCTCCAGCGCTTCGTCCGCATCGCGACCGAACCACCTTCGACCCAAGCTGAGCGGCGAGGGTATGCGCCGGTGTCCCAAAGTCAAGGACGCGATCGTCACCATGCGTGTGCGTAGCTCACGCGTCCGCTGAACTGACGGCCCGGAAGGGGGAAACCCACGAAGTCTTCTCCTCGGATGTCGAAAACGTCTTCCGCGCGGAACCCAAGCCCGAGAGCACGTTTGAAAAGAAGGATACCCGCGCCGATCGCGATGGTCGTCCGCGCGGGGATCGTGATGAGGTTCGCAGGATCGGAATAGCTCTTTCCGATGTGGTCGAGCTCGACGAAAAGCAACAAGTCCGAGACTTGGGACGAGAGTTCGCCACTGCTCGCCGTGGGCCGGACCGTCGCGACGAGCTCCGGTTGCCCGGGAATCTGGTTGCCGGTGGACCGATCCCGGGCTTGGACCCATGTGACTTCGCCCCAGATTGAGAAGTGTTCGGTGATATCGCCGACAAGCTCCGCCTCAATACCCGTGTTTCGACCCTCGTCGATGTTCTGTGGGACCAGCGTGAACTGGGAAGTTCGAAAGAAGCGAATCTCGTCTTCCACGTTGCGTCGAAAGAAGCCAACGCTGGCGTATCCATGCGCGATTCCCGAACGCCCGCGCACGGTGATCGCCGCATCGTACGTAACTGCCTGTTCAGGGACGAGTCTCGCGTTCCCGACGATCGTGCTTCGATTCCCGAATAGCTCCGTAACCGTCGGGAGTCGAAAACCACTACTCACGGACCCACGAAGGCCTAGCCAGGCAAGGGGCGCGATCGCCGCACCGACCCGGAACGTCGGCAGGAAATCATCGGAGCCATCCGGCTCCGGCCCTAGGTCCGTGGTTTCGATCGCCGCCCGGGTCCAAGTGAGCAGCACGCTCGGTCGGAGCTCAAACGCGACGTCCCCGATCTGCCAGTGAAACTTGGTCTCGACAGTACCACTGACGGTGATGCGATCGGAGGGGTCTTCGGAATCTGCCGGTGGAGCCACACTCAGATCTCTGACGAAATACCGCGCGGATCCGATCGTCGTGAGTGTCAGCCACGGAACGATCTCGACGTCCGCGGCCAAACGTCCAAACAGACTATGATTTCGATCATCGGTGAACTCAGGCCCGAATATCCCGATCTCGGCGAGGGGGTCTTCGAAACGGTTACGCCCGTAGTCGTAGCTCGTCAGCACTTGCAGGCGGTACGGATGCGCACCTTTGTCTTGTTGGGTCCAGGCGGCGGACCCTAGCAGACGGGTCATGCGACTCCGAGCCTGAAGAGCGGGCCGACTTCCCGGGCCAGGCTCTCCGCGGTCCCGTCCCAGGCCGAGAAACGTCAGACTGATCTCACTCTTGTCGCTCGTGTCGGCGACCATTCGGCTGAACCCGAACCCCTCGAGAAAGTCGGCGTTCATTCGTCTTCGTTCGACGTCATCGCTCGGGTCGAACCGGGTCGCGTTGTCGTCGATGTACGGGAAGTCGTTCTCTGCGCCTGCGCCGCCGCCCGTGGCAAAGAACTGCACCTTGTCACCGGCATACGCCCCGAACCCGTTCGCGCGCCAACTCCCGAAACTCCCGCCCGTCACGCGCGCACCGGCGGTGTTCTTCTCGTATTCTCTGGGCATCAACCGCAGCACGCCGCCGATGGCGCCCTGGTTGAGCCAGCTCGGCGCGCCGCCTCGGTACACCTGAATCTCGCGGATCGCCTCGATCGGAACGAGGCTGAGATCGAAGGACCCGCTGTCGGGGTTGCTCAACGGCAAGTCGCCGAGAAGTACGGTCGACTGATCACATGGGGCGCCGCGAATCCGGAGGCAAAAAGGGCTCCCCGCGGCGCCAAACTGAACGATCCGTGTCCCCGTCGAGAGCTGTAGCAGATCGCGAAGGGACTGCTCGACGTAGCGATCCCGCACCACGATGTCAGTCCCCGCGGCAGTCGGATCGAGGGCGTTGCCCGATGGAATCTCGCGCTTCACCTGTGCGGTGGCTCCGTACTGCGCGCCCGCGACGCCAGGAGCGAAGCATGCGAGACCCGACATCAGGAAGACACAGATACGCACGAC
>JBATTM010000011.1:0-5322 GCA_049670545.1 Polyangiales bacterium | reverse complement strand
CCGACATCTTGGACACGGTGAAGAATCTCATCGAGCTCAAGAACGGCCGCGGCTCCGTCGACGATATCGACCACCTCGGCAACCGCCGTGTTCGCGCGGTCGGTGAGTTGATGGAGAATCAGTACCGTATCGGCCTGGTCCGCATGGAACGCGCGATCAAAGAGCGCATGAACATGTCTCAAGAAATCGAGACGCTCATGCCGCACGACCTGATCAACGCCAAGCCAGTGAGCGCAGTGGTCAAGGAGTACTTCGGCTCGAGTCAGCTTTCTCAGTTCATGGACCAGACGAACCCGCTCAGCGAGGTCACGCACAAGCGTCGTCTCTCCGCGCTCGGGCCCGGCGGCCTGACCCGTGAGCGCGCGGGCTTCGAGGTTCGCGACGTCCACACGACTCACTACGGTCGTATCTGCCCGATTGAGACGCCGGAGGGTCCGAACATCGGTCTCATCGCATCGCTCTCGACATACGCTCGCGTGAACGAGTATGGCTTCGTCGAGACCCCGTATCGCAAAGTCGAAGACGGTATCGTCCTCGATGACCACGTTCGGTGGTACTCGGCGCTCGAAGAAGAAGGGCACTACATTGCCCAGGCGAACGCGATCATCGACAAGGTGAGCCGCAAGCTCGAAGGGCAGCTCATCAGCGCGCGTTTCAATGGTGAGTTCGTGATGGTGCCGCCGAGTAGCGTCCAGTTGATGGACGTGTCGCCGAACCAGCTCGTGTCGGTCGCTGCTTCGCTGATTCCGTTCCTCGAGCACGACGACGCGAACCGCGCGCTCATGGGCTCGAACATGCAGCGCCAGGCGGTCCCATGCGTGCGCACTCACGCTCCGATTGCCGGGACTGGCATCGAGGCTCGCGTCGCACGTGACTCTGGTGTCTGTGTCGTTGCGCAGCAGGATGGCGTGGTCGAGTCGGTCGACGCGACGCGCATCGTGGTCAAGGCCGAAGGCCTTGCTGGAGCGTTCCCGGACATCTACCGCCTCAACAAGTTCCAGCGGTCAAACCAGAACACCGCCTACAACCAGACGCCTATCGTGCGCCCTGGGGACCGCGTGAAGGCGGGCGACGTCATTGCCGACGGTCCGAGCACGGATCGAGGCGAGCTTGCTCTCGGTCAGAACGTGATCGTCGCGTTCATGCCGTGGGGCGGCTACAACTTCGAGGACTCGATTCTGCTTTCCGAGCGAATCGTCAAGGACGACGTCTACACTTCGGTTCACATCGAGGAGTTCGAGTGCGTTGCCCGTGATACGAAGCTCGGGAAAGAAGAGATCACGCGCGACATTCCCAACGTTGGCGAGGAGGCGCTCAAAGACCTCGACGAGTCCGGGATCGTGCGAATCGGCGCGGAGGTGAACTCCGGCGACATCCTGGTCGGCAAGATCACGCCCAAAGGCGAGACTCAGCTCTCTCCGGAGGAGAAGCTACTGCGCGCGATCTTTGGCGAGAAGGCTGGCGACGTCCGGGACACTTCATTGAAGGCCCCTCCTGGCGTGACCGGGATTGTCATCGATGCTCGCGTGTTCGCGCGGAAGGGCACCGAGAAGGACGAGCGGTCGCTTCAGATCGAGGAGGCGGAGCGCGCCAAACTCGAGAAGGACATGGCGGACGAGATCAAGATCGTCATCGACTCGGCCCACGACCGGGTTCGCAAGTACTTCGTTGGAAGCACCGCGACCGCGAAGCTGGTTGACGACAAGGGCGTCGAGCTTCTCGCCAAGGGCGCGAAGATCGCCGACGCGGATCTCGGCGCGGTCCCGCATAGGTACTGGGCGCACATCGAGATCGACAAGGACAAGGACAAGACCGACGCGATTCTCGAGCAGGTCGACGACCAGGTCGACGCTGTCAAGATGCTGTTCCAGGAGAAGATCGACAAGCTCGGGAAAGGCGACGAGCTTCCCCCGGGCGTCATCAAGATGGTGAAGGTCTACGTTGCCATCAAGCGCAAGCTTCAGGTTGGCGACAAGATGGCTGGTCGGCATGGGAACAAGGGCGTTGTGAGCCGGATCCTTCCGGAAGAAGACATGCCCTATCTCCCGGATGGCAAGCCCGTCGACATCGTACTCAACCCCCTCGGCGTCCCCAGCCGAATGAACGTCGGACAGATTCTAGAGACCCACCTCGGATGGGCTGGCTACCTTCTTGGAACCCAGCTTCAAGAGATGGTCGAGAAGAGGACCGCCGCGGCCGAGATTCGTGAGCGCATTCGCTCGATCTTCCAGAAGGGGGACATCGTGCAGGTGCTCGATACGCTTCCAGACAACGAGGTCGCCGAACTCGCCAAGACTTGGAAGCATGGCCTCCAACTCGCGACTCCTGTCTTCGACGGTGCGAGCGAGGAGGAGATCAAGGCGCTTCTGACCCTTGCTGGCGTTCAGGACAACGGCCAGACGGTGTTGTTCGACGGGCGCACGGGTGAGGCGTTCCACGAGGACGTTACCGTGGGCATCATGTACATGCTCAAGCTTCACCACTTGGTGGACGACAAGATCCACGCCCGAAGCATCGGACCGTACTCACTGGTCACGCAGCAGCCTCTCGGCGGCAAGGCGCAGTTTGGTGGGCAGCGGCTTGGTGAGATGGAGGTCTGGGCGATGGAAGCCTACGGTGCCGCGTACGCGCTGCAGGAGTTCCTCACCGTCAAGTCAGACGATGTGCAGGGCCGCACGCGCATGTATGAATCAATCGTGAAGGGCGACTATACGCTCGAAGCGGGGCTTCCTGAGAGCTTCAATGTTCTCATGAAGGAGCTTCAGGCGCTTTGCCTGAATGTCGAGTTGGTAGAGTCGAGTCAGCTGGAACGCAGGTCAGACGACGTGCTTGCTGCGGAGGAAGAGTAAGTCATGAAGGATATCTTCAGCTTCTTCGAAAAGCCCAAAGATCCTCTCGCGTTTTCAGCGATTCGTATTTCGCTGGCATCGCCCGAGAAGATCCGCGAATGGTCGCACGGCGAGGTCCGTAAGCCTGAGACGATCAACTACCGTACGTTCAAGCCTGAGCGAGACGGGTTGTTCTGCGCCAAGATCTTCGGCCCAGTCAAAGACTACGAGTGCATCTGCGGCAAGTACAAGCGCATGAAGCACCGCGGCATCGTTTGCGAGAAGTGTGGCGTCGAGGTCATTCAGAGCAAGGTGCGACGCGAGCGTCTCGGCCACATCACGCTGGCCACTCCCGTAGCGCATATCTGGTTCTTGAAGAGCCTTCCCAGCCGCATCGGCGCGATTCTCGACATCACGCTGAAGGATCTGGAGCGTGTGCTCTACTGTGAGAGCTACGTCTGCTTGGATCCCAAGGAGACTCCTATCGACCGTGGAGAGATCCTCACGGAAGATCGCTACCACGACTTGCTCGACGAGTTCGGCGACGACGCGTTCGAGGCAGGCATGGGCGGCGAGGCGGTCCTCGAGATGCTTCGCGACATCGACGTTCATGCGCTTTCTGAGCAACTTCGCCTGGACCTCAAGGAAGCGACCAGCGAGGCCAAGCGCAAGAAGTACGCCAAGCGACTCAAGGTCGTCGAGGCGTTTCGCGATTCGGGCAATCGCCCCGAGTGGATGATGCTCTCGGTCATTCCAGTCCTTCCACCGGACCTTCGCCCTCTCGTCCCCCTCGATGGGGGTCGCTTCGCCACGTCGGATCTGAACGACCTCTATCGTCGCGTCATCAACCGCAACAACCGCCTCAAGCGGCTCATGGAGCTCAACGCACCGGAGATCATCATCCGGAACGAGCGCCGCATGCTGCAGGAAGCGGTCGACGCGTTGTTCGACAACGGGCGCCGCGGCAAGACGATTACCGGCCCCAACAAGCGACCCCTCAAGTCGCTCTCGGACATGCTCAAGGGCAAGCAGGGTCGCTTCCGCCAGAACCTTCTCGGCAAGCGCGTCGACTACTCCGGCCGATCGGTCATCGTGGTCGGGCCAGCGCTTCGGTTGCACCAATGCGGCCTCCCGAAGAAGATGGCGCTCGAGCTCTTCAAGCCGTTCATCTACAACAAGCTCGAGGAGCGTGGTTACGTCACCACAATCAAGAGTGCGAAGAAGCTGGTCGAGAAAGAGAAGCCCGAAGTTTGGGATATTCTCGAAGAGGTCATCACCGAACATCCCGTGATGCTCAACCGAGCACCGACGCTCCACCGTCTTGGTATTCAGGCCTTCGAACCCGTGCTGATCGAGGGTAAAGCGATTCGGCTTCACCCATTGGTTTGCACCGCTTTCAACGCCGACTTCGACGGCGACCAGATGGCGGTCCATGTGCCGCTCTCGGTCGAGGCGCAGATGGAAACCCGCGTGCTCATGATGAGCACGAACAATATCCTATCGCCGGCGAGCGGCCGCCCGATCATCAACCCGACCCAGGATATCGTCCTCGGCCTCTACTACATGACGCGCGAGAGGCGTTTCGGGAAGGGCGAGTACCGCAAGGGGCAAGAGAAGGACGGCGTCTTCACTGGCATCTTCGCGTCCTCGGACGAAGTCCGCATGGCGTACGACCAGGGCATGGTCGGCCTCCACTCAAGCATCCGCTACCGCTACAAAGGACAGATCCACGACACGACCGTCGGTCGCGTTCTCGTGAGCGACATTCTGCCGGATGGAATGGAGTTTCCGTCGGTGAACAAGGTGCTCGACAAGAAGTCCCTGAGCTCCTTGATCGACGAATGCTACCGAGCGAGCCGCAACAAGAACACCGTTCTGTTGGCTGACCGTCTCCGGACGATGGGCTTCGAGATGTCGACCCGTGCGGGGATTTCGATCTGCATGGACGACATGGTGATTCCCGACTCCAAGAAGGATGTGCTTGGCGAGGCCCAGCAGGATGTGAGCACTGTCGTCGAGCAGTATCAGGAAGGCCTGATCACTGATGGCGAGCGCTACAACAAGGTCGTCGACATTTGGGCAGAAGCTTCTGACCAAGTCGCGCGCGATCTGATGGAGTCGATCGGTACTGAGGAGGTCAAGAATCCCGAGACCGGTCAGGTCACTACCCAGCCAAGCTTCAACTCGATCTTCATGATGGCCGACTCGGGCGCACGTGGTTCGAACCAGCAGATTCGTCAGCTGGCCGGCATGCGTGGCCTGATGGCGAAACCATCGGGTGAGATCATCGAGACGCCCATCACAGCCAACTTCCGAGAGGGGTTGACCGTGTTGCAGTACTTCATCTCGACTCACGGCGCGCGGAAAGGCTTGGCCGACACCGCATTGAAGACGGCCAACTCCGGCTATCTCACACGCCGTCTTGTCGATGTGGCGCAGGACTGCGTCATCACCGACTTTGATTGCGAGACACTCGATGGGATTTGGGTCAGCA
>JBATTM010000010.1:0-2480 GCA_049670545.1 Polyangiales bacterium | reverse complement strand
ATCGTGGGGACCGCAGGGCTCTCGGGCACGATCGCATGCGACTAGGTGTCGGGTCCGGTCGGGATCACCAGGCTGGTAGAATCCGCGAAGTGCTCTATCATCGCGGCCCCGGCGACCTGCGCCGCTGACTCTCCGGAAAGGACGCGTCCCTTGCCCTATCCACGACTCCTTGTGCTGGCCTTGGGGAGCCTGTTCTTCGTCATGACGGCGTGCTCGAACGACGGTGGGGGCGGTGGAACGCCGAGCGATCTCCTTGCACTGGCTTGTGAAGACGCGCTCGACAGCGTCTACGAGGGCCAGACACCGCCGAGCGACTGGAGCCCCCAGATGCGGGGCGACATCACGAGATGTGCGTTCGAGCGCATCGTATCAATCGAGGAGATGGCCGAAGCATTCACGGTGCAGGATACCTTCATTGATCCCGGGCTCTCGACGCCGGTGTACAAGTACCGGATTCAGTACTGGATGGAACGCAACGCGGGAGAGCCCCTCTTGACGAGTGCGGTCTTGTACATCCCTGAAACCCGACGCGCCGATCCCTCCCCGGTGGTCGTGCTCGGTCACGGGAGTGTCGGAATCGCAGACGAGTGCGCGCCGTCCCTCGAGAATCCGGACGGGTTCAACAAGGACTGGCGTGTCCTCGCGTATTCGTACGCAGCGGACGGCTGGATCTCGATCATGCCCGATAACCCGGGCCTCGGGACCCCTGGGACGACCGCGTGGCTCTACAGTGTCGACGAAGGCCACGCGATTCTAGACGCGACCCGAGCCGCGCGAAAGTTGTTCAATGACGACGCGCTCACGGACAAGAACGCGTTGATCGGACTCTCCGCCGGTGCACACGCGGTGCTGAGCGCGCAAGCGTTCGCAGCTGACTACGGATCTGATGGGACGATCGAAACGGTCGTGGCTCAGAGCCCAATTTGGCTCACGGCCGGAATCTGGGGAGCCTTGGTGTCGGAAGGCGGCTCTCTGTTCATCGACTCGACCCTGATGTCTGTGACGATGCAGTACTTCGTCGGACACTTGGCGGTCTACGAGGGAGAAGATGCCGTGGCAGATGCGTTCCTTTCGGAACTGCGAGAGCCCGCGATCGACATGCTCAACGCAGGCTGCTGGAGCCAGGTGACCAGCGACGACCAAGGACCGCCGAGCATTGGTGTCGACATCGGCCCCGACCTGTTCTTGCCAGACTACGTGGCCGAGGTCGGTGCGTGTGGCCTGAACGGCGTATGCGAGGGCGACCTTGCATTGACATGGCGTGAACGATGGGTCGTCGACCGACCCCCACCGAACACGACGATCCCGATCGTACATTGGACCGGTGGCATCGACGACTTCATTCCTCCCGGTTTTCAGCAGTGCGGCCTCGACCGCCTCGAAGCGCAAGGTGCGGACCTGATCGCCAGCGTCGAGCCAGGGAGCGACCACTCGGGAGTCGTCCCGCGAACCGCGGCATGGGTGCGCCAACATCTCGATGAAGTGCTGTTGGGAGGCGACCCGCCGGAGCCATGCGAGCTCCTGTCGACGTTCGACCCCGGACTCACGTGCAGCATCCCGTTGATCCCCAACTCGCTGGATCCATCTGACCCCTGAGAGCTGGTGTGGTGAGGGCAGTCGCCCTGATCACTCGGTCGCGACGTGTAGCTGCACGATGTCTCCGCGCCGAATGACTCCCGACCGCACGATGCTTGCGGTCCATCCACCATGACCGAACATGGCCGCGAAGCCTCCTCGCCCTAGCGTCTCGTCCATCCGGGAACAGGGGTGGCATCGGCCCGTGATCTCGAGCCGCGTCTCGCCCACATCCAACGTGGCGCCGCGGGCGACTTCCAGATTGAACCCCCGCACGGATAGGTTCCTGCGGGTCTGGCTGAAGTGGACAGGACGACCCAACAGGCCCTCGATCACCGCGAGATGCTCGTGCTGGAACAGCGTCACCGCACGTGGCTGCGAGCCGCCGTGATCGGCGTCGGTTCGCAGGTCCCAAGCCTCCACTTCCATGGGCCGAGAACGCCGCTCCGGGCGTACTTGAATGATCTCGACGCACCCGCGCAGCATCGATTGTTCCACGCGGTCTCGTGCGAACCGAGGAAGGCGATCGTCGTTCTGGGTCACCGTAAGGGAGTCGCTTGCACTTGCCGAAACACCTTGATCTCGTAGCGACATGCGAAATCGGGAGCAACTGGCGACGAACCCTGGCGAGATTCACGCACTTGCGGTAGGCCATTCAGGATGTCCATGTTCACGAGAATTCAGCTCCTGTTCCTTGGTTGCAGCCTTTGCCTCGCGGGAGCGTGCGGGGACGACACGACTGGGGGCGGCGGCACGGCAGGCACGGGAGGCACGGGAGGCGCCGATGGCGAGCCAAGCCTTTCGTTCTTCGTGACGAGCGTGGGCAGCGGCGAGATCGGCGGCAATCTCGGGGGCCTCGCGGGTGCCGACGAGTTTTGCAGAAGCCTCGCCGCCGCGGTCGGTGC
>JBATTM010000009.1:0-4847 GCA_049670545.1 Polyangiales bacterium | reverse complement strand
GGTTTGGGTTGGTTGACAGGTGGGGGTGGGGGGCATATGTGAATGTGAAGAACATTTACATTGGTTGGAGGAGTGAGGCTATGACGCAGATGGTCGCGAGGTTGGATGATATGGGGACGCCGATTTGGGTCGCGCTGCTGGTGCTTTCGTTCGTGATCTTCTGGCCCGTGGGGCTCGCGCTCTTGGCTTTTCTCCTGACGAGCGGCCGACTCGGCTCCCACCGAGGCCAGCGATGTGGCGGGTGGGCGCGACGGCGTACCAGGAGCGTTCCACACCATTGGCGGCACGAAAGCGGCAACTCGGCATTCGATGAGTATCGCGAGCAGACGCTGACGCGGCTCGAAGAGGAGCAAAGCGAGTTCCAAGATTTCCTGAAACAGCTTCGCATGGCGAAAGACCGGACCGAATTCGATCGGTTCATGGCCGATCGGTCGGCACGCGCCAGCGCTGAGGAAGACGACTCGACCGACGACGACGATCCCCGTGACGAGGGGCCGGACGGCGAACAGGACGCGCGCCCGCCCGCGAACGCATAGCCCAAAGGCTCAGCCGCGCCTCGAATATACGAAAGTGCGTGCTGGAATTTCGTCGACACCTCTGCGAGATTCCGGTGCATGGCGGACGTGAGTATCTTGGGCGCGGGCGCGTTTGGCACGGCGCTTGGGATCTACTGTACCGAGCTCGGGCACCAAACGCGCATCTGGGCGTACGACGACGGCCTTCCCGAGCAAGTCGTGGCCGACGGCGAAAACGCGGCATACCTGCCGGGCTTCCCGATTCCGCCCGAGCTTCGCTTCAGCAACAGCATGGCCGAAGCGCTCGAGGGAGCAGACCTGGTCATGCTGGTGGTTCCTTCGAGCTTCGTTCGATCGGTAACCGGCCAAGCCGCACCGTACGTTCCGCCGAACGCCATGATCGCATCGACTGCGAAAGGCGTGGAGCGCGGGAGCCTGGCGCTGATGAGTGAGGTGCTGACAGAAACGCTCCCGCACCATGCACCGCACGCGTCGTATCTTTCGGGGCCCACGTTCGCGAAGGACCTTGCGGCGCACCTCCCTGCGGACATCACCCTCGCCTCGCGCGACATCGACTTGGCGAGGCAGGTCCAATCGATCCTCCACTCCCCACTGCTGCGCGTCTACGCGAGTGACGATGTGATCGGCGTCCAGCTGGGCGGCGCGCTCAAGAACGTCATCGCGGTGGCGTGTGGCGCAGCCTACGGGCTCGGCCAAGGTGCCTCGGCGGTCGCGTCCCTCATGACCCGCGGTTTAGCGGAGCTCACGCGGCTTGGCGTCGCGCTGGGGGCGAATCCGCTCACCTTTCTCGGGCTGGCGGGCGTCGGCGATCTCACCCTGACCTGCACGGGAGAGCTGTCTCGCAATCGGCAGCTCGGCCAAAAGCTCGCCGCGGGCAAGTCGGCGAGCGAGATCCTGGCCGCGCAGAAGGCTGTTGCCGAGGGGTACTACACGGCAGCCGCCGTCCACCAACTCGCGGAGCGTGCGAACGTAGAAATGCCGATCTCGGAGGCGGTATACCGGGTGTGTCACCTCGACGCTTCGATCCAAGAAGAGGCGACGCGGCTGATGACACGCGACAGCAAGGACGAGCTCGCAGGGATCTTCAAGGACGACTCGGCGTGATCGTAGGTGTGTCAGGACCCGTGCGCGATCTCGCGCGACGCGGTTCTACGAGTCGTCCCTGAGTACGATAGGCTTCGGCTGAACGACCCGGACGGCAACCGGATCACGTTCGTGGCTGCATGCCGTGGCCCCTTCGAAGGGGCCGCAATACCCAGTACAGCACTGCAAGCTGGGCGACGCCGTAGAGGGCGATGGTGATCGCGGGCACGGGTGTTGGGGGCAACCCGTTGATGAAGATCCAACTCCCGGCGAAGAGCGCGACGCCCTTGGCCGTCTCGACACGATCGAACTCGAGGGTCATGAGCCACAGGATCGGAACGGCGCCGTAAATCGGTACGATCGGGCTCCGAAGTGACGCGAAGATGAGGAGCGCGAGCCAAACTTGCAGCCGCCCTGCCCGGTCGAGCTCGAGACGGGAGCCGAACCAGACAACCGCGACCAAGACGACGGTGTAGATCAGGGATAGGGGACCGAGGAGCGCACCCCCATCCTCGAACCCGAGGTAGTCCAGTTTCCATACGGTTCCCGGGATCGACAGATTCGTGACGATGGGAAGCGCGTCGTTGACGAACGAAAAGGCGTCGCCCGACTCGAGCCGCGGGAGCATGTACGTCAAGAATTGAATCACGGGCGTGGTGCCGGTGACGAGAAGCGTGATCCCTACGAGGAACCCACCGAAGAGCGCAGTCCACGCGACTTCGGACCATCGCTTCTGAAACAAGAGATAGAGCAGCAGAACGCCCGGAAAGATCTTGGAAGCGATACCCCAGGCAAGGAGCGCACCCCCAACGACAGGGCGTCTCGACTCGAACGCGACCATGGCGGCGAGCGTGACCCAGATCGTGAGCAGATGGGCCTGTCCAAACTGGAAGTTGAACATCGTGGGCATCGAAGCCAGCAACAAGGGCATCAGCCAGAGCGCCCACGTGCCCGCACGCCCCCCGACCCATCTTGCGACGAAGACCGCGAAGGCGGCAAAGGCTAGCAACTGAATCGCGAACCACACCGACCGAATGTCGAGGAAGTCGTTGCTCAGACCCAACCACATCCGTGGCAACAGCAGGAACGGGGGGGGATAGAGAAATGCGTCGTCGAAATACTGTTGAAGGCCCACAACAGTAGTGTCGATGTCCTCCGCACTCGAGATCCCGAAGCTCGGATAGTGATCGGGGCTGTAGATGTTGGCAGCGTCCTGTCGCGTGAGATCGGCCGCTTCGACGTACGAGCCCATACACATGTGGGTCACGGTGAAGTCGATGGGCGGGAAGGTAGAACCCCAGGTGTTGTCACGGTCTGTCATGAAAACGCTGAGGCGTGACACCTGGAGAAGCATGAAGAGCCCGAGGACCGCCCAGCCGATCACCTTTCCTCGAGACCGCTGCCACGCCCCATCAACGACGGGAGGAAGCTCGTGCGCCACGCGGATGGTCACGGCACCCACCACCAACCCAACGAGGAACAGTAACGGCAAGAACGCCCACGGCAGCCACTCGAGTGCGCCGAGCAGCGCGCCACCAGCGACCGCCGACGGACCGGCGATCAAGGGAGACGGTTTCCACCAGCTCACAACGCCAGCGATCAGAATGGGGAGCACGAGCACGCTGACGACACCGTGAACGGGGACACCGAGCCAGGCTTGTTGTAGCGTCGCGAGCCCGTTCGCGAATACCACGCCGATCGTGGTCGCCGCGATGGCTCCGATGCCTCGACGTGCCAGGCCCATAGCCCGAAGGCGTACCACATTCGCTCGAGATCAGGGGGATGAAACGGCCACTGCGCCAAGCGCCTGCGCTAGCGATACTTGGCGAGGACCGTGTCCGCGTACATCTCCATCGACTGCAACTTCGTCTCGAGCGGCATCGTATCTTTTTGGTACGGCGCGCGGAACCCGATCACGGCGTCGGTCACACCGAGATCCTCGAGCTGTCGAAGGCCGTCGGGCATGAGCGCGAGGTAGGATGCTGCGTGAATCTCGAATGTCTTGTCGAGAAGACCACGCTCCTCTCGCAACGCGTGAAGGTTCGCAATCATGCGCTCGAGCTCACCTTGATCCCCACCCGCATGCATCCATCCGTCGCCGAGTGTGACCGCACGGCGAAGCGCTGCATCGGAGTGCCCCCCGACGAGGAGCGGAACCGGCTCGGTCGGAGTCGGCGCCATCTTGATCGACTGGAGCTGAAACGTGTCTCCGTCGTATGAGAAGAAGCCGCCGCCGGTGAGGCCTCGGATCATCTCCATCATTTCGTTCATTCGCTTTCCGCGGCCTTTCCAAGGAACGTCGCAAATGTCGAAGTCTTCCGGCCACGGGCTCAACCCGACCCCGAGGCTGAACCGGTTCCCACTGATGACTGCAAGGGACGCCGCCTGCTTGGCCACCAAGACGGGATGGCGAATCGGAAGCTTGACGACGAACGTATGGAGCCGAAGGGTCGACGTCACCGCGGCCAGAGTCGTGGCCAAGATGAACGGCTCGATGAAAGGGGCGCCGTCGAGGAACTCCCGATTGCCATCCGGCGTATAGGGGTACTTCGAGTCGGAATGCTCTGGGTACGCGACGGAGTCGGGGATCACGAATGCGTCGAACCCCAACCTCTCGGCGTTCTTGGCGAGTGGAACATAGTGTGTCGGGTCACACATGGCTTCGGCGTACGCGATCCGCATGGAGACGTTCCTAGCGCTCCCAGGGGTGACGACCAGGAAAAGTCGAGTGATCCCGAGTTTGCGGGGCGTACCCTTAAGGGCTAATCTGATGGGATCATGCGGGCCATGAATCCAACCAGAGCTCCGCAGCGTGCGCCAGGATGAGGGCGCTCGGCCGACGCACTGCGAGCCTCGTCGCGCTCGCCGTCTGCGCGGGGTGCGGCACTGGAACCATTGGGCCGATGGCAAATCCAGATGCTGATGGGGATCCCTTCCGCAACGGGACCGCGTCGCCTGACGGCGGTTCCTCGCCGGATGGTGGCGCGCCGTTTGTGCCTCCGGACCCCGACGAGCCACTCTTCACCCATGCGAGCGTGGGCACGCGATGCGTCGACGGGGTGTCGAGCGAATGGTTGGTGCTGTCTCGCGATCCCGTCGACTGCGTGCAGCACGCTGACTTCTCTCGTCCGGATTCCGACGCGTTCCTTCGAGTGCCACTTTCGTCGACACCCGCCGGCGCGCTCACGGCGCGTGTTGCATTCTGTCCGCCCAGGAGTGGTTGTGCGG
>JBATTM010000008.1:0-10646 GCA_049670545.1 Polyangiales bacterium | reverse complement strand
TCGCTGTACGAATCGATGAAGGGCTCGTCTTTGTGTCAGACTCGCGGACGAACGCGGGTGCCGACCACATCAGCACGTACAGCAAGATGCACATGTTCTATGGGGGTGGGGAGCGCTTCTTCACCATACTCACCGCTGGCAATCTCGCGACGAGCCGAGCTGTGGTCGGCCGTCTCGAGCGTGACATCGAGGACCAGGCTCCCACGAATCTGGGGTCGGTAAGGCGTCTCAGCGCAGCTGCCGAGTACGTCGGCCGCCTCAGCTACGAAGAGCAACAGAAGCACCTCAAGGTTTCGAAGGGTCAGAACTTCAGCGTCGAAGCGACCTTCATCCTCGGGGGCCAGATCGAGGGTGAGCCCCACTCGATTCACATGATCTACCCCGCCGGGAACCACATCCCGGTCTCGCGTCACGCGCCGTATTTCCAAATCGGTGAAGAGAAGTACGGCAAGCCGATTCTCGATCGCATCATCGAACCCGGCCTCAGCCTAGAGGTCGCAGGACGGTGTGCGCTGGTCTCGATGGATTCGACCATGCGAAGCAATGCCACAGTAGGCCCACCTATCGATCTGCTTCTCTACTCGGCCGGCACACAACGAGGGGGGAGTCTGGTTACGTTCGGTGAAGACGACGAGTACCTCCGTGGGCTTCGCCACTCCTGGCAGAACAGCTTGCAGGAGGCGTTCTTGGATCTTCCGAAGCTGCCGCTGCCGTCAGGGTCCGTGCGACTCGTCGACGGTTAGCATTCCGCGAGTCAGGGCTGCCTTCGAAGGTCGAGCGTGATGCGTTCGTCTTCCGTCGACACGGGAGCACGTGGGGTTCGGGTTTTGCCCACGAGATCGCGCCGAGGGGTCCAACGTTCGCGCTGTCGCTCGCGTGCTTCCGCGAGATCGCGCGGCGGGCCTTCGTAGACGGGGCCATTCGGGTTCCAGTGATGGTAGCGGGCTGCCTCGGTGACACGGCCTCCTGTGTCCAGCACTTCGATCGTCAGCGGCGCCTGGACGGGGATGTGGGGATGCAGGGCCGGCCATCCGTCCGCCGACTTGTACCGGACCGCAGCGACCATCGTGCCATCGACTTCGCACCATGGCACGACGACACCGTTGACCGCGACTTGATGCGCTTCGAGCACCGCACCCGATGAAACCGCGAGCTGGATGCGATCGGTCGAATTGTCGACGACTCGGGACGTGGCCCCTCCTTGCGACACTTCGGCCATCAGCGGCCACGGGTCGAGGGCCTGTTGTACCACGAGCACGTCATCTTCGATTGCGAGGCGCCCAACCACCGGAAACCGGTCCTCGTAGAGCGGCGCCAGCCACTCAGGCTCGAAGGGCAGCCCCGCTTTCGCGAGGTCGGCGCACACCTGACGACAATCGGATGCGAGAGCGGCCGGAAGCATGTAGCGGTCATGCAACTCGAGGCCCCACCGACGGAGCGGCCCCTTCCGCGGCTCCTTCGCCACCATCGCCAGAATCGCCCTGGCAAGGAGTGCCTCGAGCGACTGAAGAACGACATCGCCGCACGTCTCGAACGCGCGCAACTCCACGAGCCCCTGCAGCCCCGTCGGCGACGCATGATTCCAAAGCTTGTCCAAGCACAGTTCCGCACGATGGGTGTTGCCGCTGCTGTCGGTCATCAGATTGCGAAAGAGGCTATCGAGGAATCCGCGGTCGGGCGGTTCGTCGAGCATGTCGACCCCGTGGCATGCGGTTTCGAGTTCGTAGAGGCGGTCGATCTGGGTCTCATCAGCGCGGGGTGCCTGGGACCCAGGGCCGACATACTGCCCCGAGAACAGATACGAGAGGCTCGGATGATGTTGCCAATAGCGCACGATGCTTGCGAGCAGGTCCGGTCTTCGAAAAAACGGATTGTCGTCGACGCTCGGTCCGCCGAACAAGACGTGCGCGCCCCCTCCGGTCCCCTGAACTTGGCCATTGAGATGTAGGCGCGTCGTGACCAAGCCTTCTGCGCGCGCGGCGGTTGTGATTTTGTGCAGGACCTCGTCGTACTCTTCCCAGCGCGCCTTGGGCGGGAGGTTGATCTCCAGCACGCCTGGGTCGGCGGCAAGCCCCAACTGCGTCACCCCCTCCGCGTCCCACGGTTGGTAGCCGCACAGCACCAGCTCCTCGAGCGATGCGCTCGCGGCAACGTCCGCCACGGCCCCTAGGAGCGGTACGAAAGCTTGGTAGTCCAGCGGCGGAAAGAAGATGTGGAGTGCGCCATCCTTGACCTCGACGGTGAGTGCACGCCGGACGAGGTCTTCTGGAAGCTCCCCGAGCGGAAGGCGGAGCCCAAGTGGACTCTCGCCGGCCGTAAGCTCGATCGGCTCGCCTGCGGAGAATGGCCACGGGTCAGAAACCCAATGGCCTTCGCGGCGATCGAGGGGGAGGGCCCAGCCGCATATGGGGTCGGCTTCGCCTACCTCGACGCAGGGAATACTCGCTGCATCGATCCCGAGGGCCCGTGCGATTTGGTCGATCGTGGTTCGTGCGATCGCGTCCCCGTGAGATCCGGGTGTATCATCGAGTAAGAGTGCGGCGGGCCGCTCCCACAAGGGCACGCCGTCGTCGCGCTGAAGCATGAGGACGACCCAACGTGGCAGCGGCTCGTCCGGATAGTGCTTCCCAAACACCTGCATCACCACGGCTCCCGGGTACAGCTCTCCCAGTAGTCGTGCGGCGAGTCGTCGCGCATACCCGAGCTTCTCCGGACCCAGCGCCCCTTGGTTCCACTCGTCGCCCTCCGGCTCTTCCGGGATGAAGGTTGGCTCGCCGCCCATCGTGACACGCAGATCGAGCGCATCGAATCGCTCCTCGACGGCGTCGGCCAGCCTCAGCACGCCTTCGTTCATCGAGCATCTTCTCCGATTGCGAGGGTCACCCTCATCTGGGAGGGAACGCGAGCTGCGTGGAAGTACTCGCCCTGGATCGGGTTCACCCATTGGGGACGGTTGGCGACCGCCGCAGTGATGAAGTGATGATCGGTGAGGATTCCGTTGGTCGGGTCGAACCCACGCCATCCAGCTCCCGGAAGGTACACCTCTGCCCATGCGTGCATCGAGCCCGCGGCGCGATTGGCCTGGCCGCCTGGCCCAAGCGAAGGAGGTTCGTACAGGTATCCGCTCACGAACCGCGACGCGAGCCCAAGGTGACGGCTCGCGGCGACGAAAAGCTGCGCCATGTCACGGCACGAGCCGCACGCCCGCGACAATGTCTCCTCGGGCGACTGAACCCCCTCTTCGTCGCGTCGCTCGTATGCGATGCGATCGTGGATGGCAGAGTTGAGTTGCGTGAGCAGGTGAAGCGTCTGTGCTCCCTGCGTGACGGTACCGAGCTCGCGGCTCACCCATGGATCGAGGGAAGGGCCGTCGCTCTCGTCGGCTCCGAGGTATGGTGCGAGCCCCCCTTGTTCACGCCGATCGTATGCGAAGGGAAAGTTCGTTGCGCGAGGTTCGAGGATGAAATCGAACGGATTTTCCTCGGCCACCTCGAATGCCATCCGGCATTGAAACGACAACGTCTCCGACTCCATCAAACCGAAGTGCATCACGGCCACGACGTTGTTGAAGCAGTCCCGCACCCATCGGAGCTTTCCCATGGGAGTACTCTCGAGCTCGAATCGCTCCACGTGGACCGTCTGGCTTTCGCGCGGGCGGAGGAAGAGAGAGTGCTCGCCGAAGCTGACCCTCTCGTCGTAGTGGTACTCCGTGAGGTGGTCGACTGAGATTCTCAAGAGACTAGGCGTAGCAGCGTTCGGGGTTTCTACCAACCACCGGTGCCGGGCTCGCCCTTGAACGGGCCCACGATCTCCCGCGTCACCCAGCCCCCATAGAAGCCCCCGGGCTGGGCTCCGACCCTCTCGTCGTCGAGGTAGCAGTCGAGCTTGGCCGGGTAGAAGCTCACGTATCCTCGGATCGATTCGTAGGGTGCGAAGGGATCCTCGTAGCTCCAGCCGACGTCCGGGATTTCTTGGCCTCCCCACTGCAAGGACCAATAGGTGGCGGCGCCTTTCCATTCGCACAGCGAGCCGCCAGGTCGAGCCACGAGGTGCTCGAGGTGTGCATCTTGTCGAGGGAGGTAGAAGACCGGCGGGCCGGCCGTCTCCAGTATTCGAACGGAGGCGGTCGAGCTGGCGATCAGGGTGTCCCTGTAGAGGACACGTACATGTCGAGCATCCGCCTCCATGCGCGGCGGGCGCGGATAGTCCCACACCGACTCCTGGCCAGGGGCGGGGTCGACCGCGAAGGAGGGTCGGCCCGTGCCACGGTAACGCCACATCGCCCTGGCGCGCTCGAGGTCGTCTTGATCCATTCGTTGTTCCTCAGTCGTCGAGCAAGAGCGTGCCTAGGAAGATGTTGAGCTTCGTATAGAGCCACTGACTCAATTTCTTGATCGTCCATTTCATCCTCTCGTCTACGTTGATGACGATCACGCCGCGCCGCTTGATGAGCGCTCGCGTAGAGATTCGGGCGACCTTTTGTGGAGACGAGCCAATGAATCGAGGCACGTTCTTGGTTTGGTTGGCTGTCTTCTCGTCGCGATAGGTCGCAGTGTGTGCCAACGGAGTGTGCACGAACCCCGGGCACACCGTCGTTACTGAGATGCGATGTCGCGCGACCTCCGCTCGCAACGCTTCCGAGAACGCCGCGACGCCCGCTTTTGTGAGGCCGTACGAGCCCGCCCCCGGCGGCGTTGTGAGAGCGGATGCCGAACATGTGAACGCGATGTAGCCACCCCCCTGTGCGATCATCGTCGGCAGCAAGAGGTGAGTCATCTTGACGGGCGCAAAGAGGTTGACTCGTTGTTGCCGGTCGAAGTCTTCCCAGCGCTGGTTGCGAATCTGCCCGAGCACCATCATGCCGGCGTTGTTGTAGAGGACGTCGATGCGCGGCGAGATCTCGAGTGCGCGCGCAATGACGCGCTCGGGCGCCGCGGGTTCTAGGAAATCCGCCACGATCGTGCCTAGGACGCTCTCTTCGATACCCTGTTGCACGATCGTTTCGCGTAGCCGTGCATCGTCGATGTCGGTCAAGATCAGCCGTGCGCCGTGCCTCGCGAGCTCTCCGGCCAAGTGTCGTCCGATCCCGGAGCCGGCACCCGTGAGGAGCGCGACCTTGTTTCGTAGTTTCATCGTCGGCGTAGTGTAGTCCTGTTGCCAGCCCACGCCCGAGGCCTATACACATGCCGAGGAGACGGATGGCATGAAGGTCATGGTGGTGCGAGAAGCGGGAGGTGACTTCGAACTCGAAGAGCGCGACGTTCCGGAGCCTGCCCCCGGTCAGATTCGCGTCAAGGTCGAGGCTTGCGGCATCTGTCATAGCGATGCCTTCGTGAAGTTTGGCCAGTTTCCCGGCCTCGAGTTTCCGCGCGCCCCCGGGCACGAGGTGGCGGGTGTGGTCGACGCACTCGGAGACGGGGTGGATTTGTTTGCTGTGGGGGATCGCGTCGGGGTGGGTTGGCATGGCGGCCATTGCTTCACCTGCGACCCCTGCCGCCGCGGCGATTTCCTGAATTGCAAGAGGCACAAGGTGTGCGGCATCAGCTACGACGGTGGCTATCAAGAGTACATGGTGTGCCCATGGGAGGCGGCAGCCCGCATCCCAGATGCGCTCAGCGCGGTCGATGCAGCGCCCCTGCTTTGCGCGGGGGTGACGACCTACAACGCGATCCGCAACAGTGGCGCCCGTCCAGGAGACGTCGTCGCCGTTCAGGGGGTAGGTGGCCTCGGGCACCTCGCGATCCAATACGCGAGTCGCATGGGCTTTCACACGGTCGCTCTCTCTCGTGGGGGCGACAAAGCGGATCTAGCCATCAAGCTTGGCGCCCACACCTATATCGATTCGAAGGCTCAAAACGAAGTGGAAGAGCTTCGGAAGCTCGGAGGCGCGGATCTCATCGTGGCGACTGCGCCAAGCGGGAAAGCGATCGGGGGTGTCCTCAACGGATTGAGCGGCCGCGGCAAGCTCATGGTGATCGCGGCGGCGCCGGATCCGTTTCCGGTCAACGCGCTTGCGATGCTCTCCGGCCGAACGATTCACGGCTGGCCAAGCGGTTCTGCGATCGACAGCGAGGACACCATGGGTTTTTCTGCACTCACTGAAGTGCGTCCGCAGATCGAACGCTTCCCGCTCGAGGCAGCGAACGAGGCATTCGCGAAGGTCATGGACAACTCGATTCGCTTCCGGGCCGTGCTCGACATCGCGGGCACATCCTAGGGTCGCGCGCTCCGAAACTCTCCGCCTTCGCAGGCCTCACGCGTGATCTCATGGCGATACGCGAACAAGCGTTCGAGGCTGCGCCTTGCGAATCCGCTCCCGAACATGCGCCCGAGCCCACCCATGGGCAGCTCGACCTCGACCTCGTCCGTGAGGGTGCACTCGTTGTTGCCCTGCGGAGTGACAATGTGCTGGTGGAGCCATTTCGCGAAGGGTCCTTCCACCATGCGGTCAGCGAACATGCGACCTGCCTCGTAGGCGACGTGCTCGGCGACGATGGTTTGCCGAAACGGTCCGACTCGCACTTTCAAGACCACGCGCGTGCCCACCTCGAGGGACGTTGGGGGCTGGATGATCTCTGTGGTTTGCCACGGAGGCTGGAGACGCGCGAACGCATCAGGCGCTTCGTGGAAGGCGAACACCTCTGCGGCGCTTGCGCGGATGACGCTCTCTTTTATGAATCGCACGCCTACGTGCCCAGCCTCGCAATGATCGGGCGCCGCCACTCCTGGCCCAGGGTCGGGATCTCGAGAGCGGCTCTCATGTGATTGGGATCACCTCCTGTGCCATAGCTTAGGTTCCACACGTCGTACACGGAAAGCCCGAAGGTTCCCGACTCGACCTTCGTGATCCTGTCGCCTTCGCCGATATCGCCAGGGACGACGATGCGAAAATAGAAGCCGGGGCGCCCACTTTGCAAGAAGGCCCTTACGAATTTCGGGTCGTTCATCCGAATGCCGAGCTTGAAGCACGGCGAACGGGGCTGCGTCACTTGCAGGGAGGCCGAGCCGACCTCGTACACGTCGCCAATGCCGACGTCGTGCTCGAGGAGCCCCTCCGTCGTCAGGTTTTCCCCGAACTGCCCCGGGGTGAAGTCGGTGCGGCCGCGCTCCGTGCCCCAGAGCGTGTAGTGCTCGAGCGGGTATCCGTAGAGCGCCTTGTGTTCCCCTCCGTGCACCGAGAGATCGGCCTGTCGATCCCCCTCGAGGTTGTGGGGTTCCGCCCGCAGCCGTTGCTCCGTCGGGGTATTGAAGATCGAGGTCACCACAGGACCTCTCGGCCCCTGTACCGTCCGGGGAAGACCCACGTTGAGCGAAACGACGCGTGCCATTCTAGCCCTTCTCTGGGGCAGGTCGGTTCCTCGCGCAATGGTCGCGCGCGAACGCGCCGCGCTAGAGGAACTCCCGGATGAGGGATCCGACGCGTGCGGGCTCGTCCTCCTGCAGAAAGTGACCACATTCAGGGATCGATGTCGCTTCAGCGTGCGGGATATCCGACTGGAGGCGCGCAACCGTCTTGGCGATGTCCGGAAGGATTCGGTCGTTCTCCGCGTAGATGATGCGGACGGGCATCTCGAGCTGCCGAAGGTTCCGAGCGATTTCCGCGAGGCCTTTGAGGCTTAGGCCTGAGCCCGCCTTGATCAACGCCCGCCGTGCATCGGAGTCGACGAATGGCGCGGTGTAGGGTGTCAGTACTTCGCGACTGAGACGCTCCTTGTGCTCGACCCCGAACCGCATGGCGCCGACCAACCCCTTCGGACTGACAAGGTAGTCCCGGAGGTAGGGTAGCTTGAGGCCGAGGAGGAATGCCTTCACAGCCCAGGACGTTTCTGGATACACCAACGTGTTGAGGACTACTAGCTTCGTCACCCGCGCTGGTTGCCGAACCGCCCAGAAGAGACCCACCGGCCCGCCCAGGTCGTGGACCGCGAGTGCGGTTTTCTCGATCCCCAGCGCGTCCAGAAAACCATTCAAGATCTTCTCGAAGAAAAAGAAGTTGTACTTGATGTCGAGGGGCTTGTCGGACAGCCCATAGCCGGGAAGGTCGATGGCGATCACCCGGTTGTGGACCGCGAGCTCGGGCATGACGTTGCGCCACAGGTACGACGACGTGGGAAAGCCATGTATCAGCAGTATCGGGTCTCCTTCGCCTGCGGTGAGGTAGTGGATCCGAAGGCCGTCGACTTCGGTGGTTTCGCTCGAGATCGAGTTCATACGGTGTCCTCTCCCCACGACAGTGATCCGGTTTCGCGCTCTGGGAGGAGCCATGCGGTCCCGTCCCTCCATATCGCGCCTTCGAGCTCGGTGTCTCTCGCGGCCGCGTCTTTCGCGGCGTGAACGCGGCCGACGCGATCGAAGAATTCTCGCGTCGTCGACTTGTAGGCGTCCCGAGAGTACGGCGGGACCAGTCGAACGGCGACTCGGCGTTGTGGGTCGAGGTCTGCCGAGATTGTCGCGTTCCGTTTGCTGAAGACAGGAAAGCAGGTGAGCAACGTCTTGGAAACGCGCGACGCGAGTGTCGCTCCTGCCTGTGCCGTGAAATGGAGCTGAACCGCGTCTTCGAGGCCGCTCTCTCGCTTGTGGGCGTCGACCTTGAGTTTGGCCTTGAATGCCATCGACTTCAGGCTCTGGGTCAACACGGCCATCGGTGCCCCTGGCCCGAACTCGAGTAGGATTTCCGCCACGTTTTGCTCCTCGCCGGAGCATACGGGCGTTGGCCGAAAGATCCCACCTGGTCCTGTTGGAATTCGCGGAGCTCTTTTTGGCTCACGCAGCACCGCCAACCGATTCGGCGACCTCCGCGAACTACGCGGGCCGACTTCATGGTACGCTCGCGGCCGCCTGTGCCTCATTTTCGAGATGTACGTGTTCGCGCGTGGACCGTTGGGATCGCCCTCGTCCTGTTGGCGGGATGCGGCGGCGACGGGGGCGAGAGGGCACCTTCGTCGATCGCGCTCGATCCCGAGGGGCTCGAAGCCCTCCGGGCGTACGCCATGTCACCTGACATGAACACGCAAGCCGTCGTCGTCTTGCAAGATGGCGAGGTCGCCGCCGAATGGTACGCCCCCGATCGCGGCCCGAACGACTGGGCGACCAGTTGGTCCGTCGCCAAGAGCTTCGCGGGCACGATGGTCGCCATCGCACTGCACGAGGGTTTCATCCCCTCGCTCGATGAGCCGATGACGACTTACATTCCTGAGTGGATCGGTACGAACAGCGACGAGATCGTCCTCCGTGATGTGCTCTCGATGAGTACGGGGTTCGTGTGGAAAGAATGGGATGGCCCTGTCGATGACGTGATCGCCCTCGGGCTCAGCCCCGACCAACTCGCGTACGCGCTCGATCAAGAAGTCGGTCACGTCCCTGGCGAAGTATGGAACTACTCGAGCGGAGCCATCATGCTCCTGAGTCGTGTGCTCTCTGTCGCAACCGGGATGGACCCTGCTGAGTATGCGCAGTCACGTTTGTTCGAGCCTCTCGGGTTCGAGCGGGCCGAGTGGTGGAAGGACGGAGGGGGCAATACGATCATGTACTGCTGCATCGACGCCACCACTCGTGATTTCGCCAAGCTGGGGCAGCTCTACCTCCAAGACGGCGAATGGAATGGCGAACGGATCTTGCCGGAGGGTTGGGTCGCCGAGGCCACGCGTCCGCAGCAGCCAGACAATGCGAGCTACGGTCTCACCTGGTGGCTCAACGGGGAGGGCGGTCGCCCGGACCGGCCGACCGTCCCGAGGTCGGTGTACGCGGCACAGGGGTTCGACGGCCAGTTCGTCTTCGTGTTCCCCGAACAAGGATTGGTGGTCGTTCGAAACGCACTATTCGTTCGACCCGAAGGGCCGCCAGTCGCCCCCTCGGGGATTACGCAGGCAGGGTTGGGGTTGGGCGGAATTCTTCCTACCGGCACGGTCTCCCCTGGCGAAAACTGGGACCCGACGAGATTCCTCGAACTCGTCATCGGCGCGGTGGTCGAATGAGCAGGGCGCTCGGCGCTCGTGTTCAGGGCCAGGCGTTTGTCACTGGCGGAGCGTCAGGGATTGGAGCGGCGTTGTGTCGCGCTCTCGGGAGTGCCGGGGTGCGCGTGTGTGTAGCGGATCTCGATGAGGTCGGCGCCCACAGCGTCGCCAGCGACATGATCTCGAGAGGTCACAAAGCCCGCGCGCTTGCGCTCGACGTGTCGGATCGGGCTGCATTCGTCAGCGCGATCGAGGAGGCCGAAGCCGGTGGCGTGCCGGTCGATCTCTTGGTGAACAACGCGGGCGTGGGTCTCGGTGGCGAGATTCGTGACAACACGGCGGAGGATTGGGATCGCATTCTGTCGGTGAACCTCTACGGTGTGATTCACGGGGTCGACGCGGTCTACTCGCGGATGCTCGAGCGTCGCCATGGGACGATCGTCAACATCGCTTCACTTGCGGGACTCGTCGCGGTGCCTGGGGAGGGGCCCTACGTTGCGAGCAAGCACGCAGTCGTCGGCCTCACCAAGGTATTGGCGGCCGAAGCATCGGCCCTCGGGGTCGATGTCTGTCTCGTGTGCCCAGGGGTCGTCCGTACCCCGATCTACGATTCGTCGCCGACCCGGGGATTCGATGCCGAGAAGATTTTGTCGATGTGGCCCAAAGGGATCACGCCCGAGCAGTGTGCGGAAC
>JBATTM010000007.1:0-1809 GCA_049670545.1 Polyangiales bacterium | reverse complement strand
ACCCAACGCTCGCCGAGCCCTTCGCGCTCGTCGCGCCATACCGCGTCGAACACCGCGATGGTTTCGTCGCCATCGACTCGGAAGGTCACCAGCTGGCGCTCGAACGCACGGAACGGCGGGGCAGCGTCCTGGCATTCTACGACTTGCTCAACCAGGGGCTGGAGCCCGCGTGGATGGCGGGCCGGCTTACCGATCTCGGCTCGACGCTCTGCATTTCGCCGTTCGCCGTGGTCACGCGGCAAGGGCATTACACTCGTTTGTAGTGGACGGCTAACGCCGGCCCCCAGGTTGCGTAGGGACCCGTCGGAAGCACACTCCATCATGCCTGCCGCCCCCGAAGTCCGAGCCAAACGTGTCCGGTCGCTCCAGTCGCGACGGCTTCCGCTCGCCTCGGGGTCCGAGCAGCTCCGTGCTCTCGGTGCGCTGCGGATCCCTAGAAGCTTCGAAGACGCCCTCGAGACCGAAGCGCTATTTCCGCTTCGACCGACGACCCTCGACGTCCTGCAGATCAACGTCGGCAAGCTGTGCAACCAGGCGTGCCGCCATTGCCACGTGGACGCCGGACCCGATCGCACCGAGGTGATGACACGTGAAACGGCCGAGCAGTGCGTGGCTGCGTTGCGCCGCTACGACATCCCGACCGTCGACATCACGGGCGGAGCGCCCGAGTTGAACCCGAGCTTTCGGTGGCTGGTCGAGCAATGCTCGGCCCTCGGACGGCACGTCATCGACCGATGCAACCTCACGATTCTCGAGACAAACCCGCACCGCGACCTCGCCGAGTTCCTCGCGGCGCATCGGGTCGAACTAATTTGTTCCCTGCCGCACTACGAATCGGCCTGCACCGACACACAACGCGGCGACGGCGTCTTTGACACGAGCATTCGCGCGCTCCGGCGACTCAACGCGCTCGGCTACGGCGATGGGGAGTCGGGGCTTCGACTGGTTCTCGTGACCAACCCGATCGGCGCCGTCTTGCCCGCGCCGCAAGCGGCTCTCGAACGCGAATGGAAGCGCGAGCTCCACGCACGGTACGGCGTGTCGTTCGACGCGCTCTACACCATCACCAACATGCCCGTGAGCCGCCACCTCGAATGGCTCGACGACGGCGGGCACCTCGAAGCGTATATGCAGACGCTGGTAGAGACATTCAACCCGCAAGCCGCCCACGGCGTGATGTGCCGCAGCATGGTGTCGGTCGGGTGGGACGGACGCCTCTATGATTGCGACTTCAATCAAATGCTCGACATTCCCGTCGATGCCGACGCCCCCCAACACATCACGGACTTTGCACGCGACCGTCTCGAGGCCCGCGTGGTCATGACCAACCGGCACTGCTTCGGGTGCACCGCAGGGACCGGGTCGAGCTGCGGCGGATCGACCGCCGGCGCGTAGCGGAGAGGCCGTCGCCGCCTAGGGCGACTCGATGGGAAAGCAGATCTGCTCGCTTGGCGTATTCGGCGAGATGAAGTCGTCATTGCGAAATTGAGGCGTGCCGTTGTCATCGAAGAAGCCGCCGGCGCACTCGATCGCAAGCGGCCCAGGGAACGTCGACATGCGTACTCCGGTGCGAACCCGGTCCGGAACCTCGGGGCTCAGGAAGTTACCCCCCGCATCGAAGCAGACCTCACCCTCAGCCTCGGCGCTGTAGATCGCCCCCTGAACCATTTGCATGTCGAGAACCACATCCGAAATGACGATGTCCGCACATTCGGCGGGGTCGCACCCGGGCCGGCACGCACACATACAGACTCCGGTGAGGCCGCAGCGTTGACCAAAGTCAGCCAGGGGACACCCGGGGCCACCTCC
>JBATTM010000006.1:0-5152 GCA_049670545.1 Polyangiales bacterium | reverse complement strand
ATCGTGGGGGTCCGCCCGGGTGCGGGCGTGGACGCGGTGCGGGCTGCCGTCGGAACTGCCCAGGCGGAGACCGACCTGACGATCGCGATCGCATACGGCTCGAGGCGCGACGCCAACCGCATCGCCGCGATCGATGGCGTCGACTTCGTCGTGCAGGGGGGGCTCGATGAAGATGAGCCGGTGCCGCCACACCAAGCCGCAAAGGGCTGGGTCTTTCACGCGGGTCGGCAAGGCCAAGGGCTCACGGTCGTCGATGTGTTTCGTGAGGGCGCCGCGCCGTTCGTCGACAACAGCGTGTGGTCACGCGAAGAACGTCGGGCACAACTCGACGCGCAGATCGCAGAGCTTGCCGAGAAGATCAACGCGTGGACCCAAGAAGGCGCCGACCCAGCTGATCTGAAGAACCAGTCCTCGCGGCTGGCTTCACTCGAGAGCCAACGCACCGCACTCCGGGGCGCGCCCAAGCCAACCACCGGCAATGCCTTCGACGCCAGGTGGATCGAGCTCGACCCAGACGCGCCAACCGATGCGGCAGTCACGACGCTCATGAAAACGCATGACAGAGCCGTCAACGAAGCCAACCGCGCTGCTTTCGCCGATCTCAAACCGCCGCCGCTTGGCCCGAACGATGTCGCGTACGTGGGCTCGAAGGCGTGCGCGACTTGCCATGCGACCGCGTACGCGTGGTGGCAGACGCACCCTCACGGGCGCGCGTATGCCACGCTGGAAACACGCAACAAAGAATTCAATCTCGACTGCGTTGGGTGCCACGTCACAGGGTACAACGAGCCGGGGGGTTCCACAGTGACCTGGAATCTCGGCGGGGCGTTGGCCAATGTCGGGTGCGAAAGCTGTCACGGACCGGGGGCCTCGCACGTCCAAGACCCCACGATCGACATGCTGCAAAACCCCCCTGAAGAGCGGTGCGCCGGGTGCCACAACGAAGAGCACAGCGACGAGTTCGACTACGACACCTATCGCAAAGCCGTCATCGTCCCCGGGCACGGCCTCCCCGTGAGTCCATGATCCGCGCGACGCGAGTCGGCACGGCCGTGTTGCTCTTGTCTTGGGTGTCGGTTGGCTGTAGTCGGGGTGGCGACGCGACGACCACGACGGCAACGCCTGTGGACGTGCTTCGCGGCAAGGCGAGCTACTATCACGACTCGCTGGCGGGCAATCACACCGCGAACGGAGAGCGCTACCGACCCAAGGAGCTGACTGCTGCCCACCGGAGCCTGCCATTTTGCACCATTGTGCGTGTGGTGAGGGTCGATACCGGGGAGTCGGTTCAGGTCCGCATCAACGACCGCGGCCCATTCGGAAGCAAGACCCGCATTCTCGATCTGTCGCGTGCGGCGGCGCAGAAGATTCACATGATCCAAGCGGGGGTCGTCGAGGTGCGCGCAGAAGTGCTCGAAGTCGGCGACGGCTGCCGGCACCACTGAGGCCTACTTCCGAAATCGCTGCTCGGGGCCGGACGGCGCGTACACTTGGTATGCCAACAGAGGCTCCTCTCCGTTCGGAATGAATCCGTGGAGTACCCCCGCGGGCACGTACACGAACATCGGGGCGTCGATCAGCACGGTCTCATCGCCGAGCCGCATCGTCCCAGCGCCGCTGTCGAACCAAAGAATCTCCGCCGACGCCTGGTGAATGTGCTCCGGGACCGACAGAGTCGGGTCGGCAGTGAGCGACCCGAGGCTCGACCCCTCCCCGTCGAGGTAGATCATCACCGAGAGCTTGCCGCTGGCGTGCAGGAATGGGCCTTGTGGCTTGGGTGACCCGCTGGCGTCTGGCGACGCCACTGGGCAAGCCCCTGGCGGCCCTTCGTCCCTCCAGGTGGCGGCGTTGCCAGGCGGCGGCGCGTGGTTGACGGAGACCGCAAACAGCGTGGCGCCTTCGTCAGACATCGCCTGGAGTACAGCCGGCGCGCGAAACCGTGCCGCGCTTCCTCGTTGTACCCAAGACAGGCTCGCGCGGGCCACACCTTCCTCGACGAACACGAGAATCTCGACGCAAGGAGACGCCTCGAACCGGAACGTCTGCGACGCCTCGAGGCGCACCCGCGCCATGCTCACAGGCCCTTCGGTGCCCAGGACTTCCATCGCCGAGGCAGGGTCGACGGGTGACCAGGTCGGCAAGTGGCGCGTGCACCCCCCAAGGGTGAGCAGGCCCACGATGAGCACGGCCCTCATGCTTCGAGCGAGCGCGGGGTCACGTGGTCGCGCACCCACGTGATGATCTCATCGAGAGGAGCGCCCGGCGTGAAGATCGCACCCACACCGCGGGCCCGCAGCGCGGTCGCGTCGGCTTCCGGAACGATGCCGCCACCGAACAAGATGATGTCTTCACCCCCGCGCGCTTCGAGTGCGTCGAGCACAGCCGGGAACAAGGTGTTGTGCGCGCCCGACATGATCGACAGCCCGACCGCGTCGACGTCTTCCTGAACGGCCGCCACGGCAATCATGTCCGGGGTCTGGTGGAGGCCCGTGTACACGACCTCGAAGCCGGCATCGCGCAACGCGCGCGCCACGACTTTGGCGCCCCGGTCGTGCCCATCGAGCCCAGGTTTGGCGACCAGGATGCGAATCTTCGGCGCGTTCACGGCGCGAATCTAGTGCAACGGGGGCTTGGGTGCCACCCAGGGATGCGATAGGGTCTCGGCCTTCGTGCTCTGGCCACGCTCTTCGATTCGGAGTCTTCACTCTGCCGTTCCCGACATTCGACCCCTCGTCGACGCGTGGTGCGCACAGGAGTCGATTGCACGGCCGCCCGACGCGCTCATCGCGGACTTCTACGTGCCGATGGCGAGTTGGATCGCAGACCACGTGGTCGACGGTACGGTGGCCGTCGGTTTGAGTGGTGCCCAGGGCACTGGCAAATCCTCACTCGCTCGTCTGCTCAAGGCGGTGCTCGAACGCGAGTTTCGCTTGCGCGTCGCAATCCTCTCACTCGACGATCTATATCTCGATGGGGCCACCCGCTTGCAGCGCGCCGAGACGTACCATCCACTGCTCGTCACGCGCGGTGTTCCAGGCACACACGACGTTCACCTCGGAATCGACGCCCTGCGCGCGCTCCGGGGAGGCGAGACCGTCTCGTTACCGCGATTCGACAAGGCGACCGACGAGCCGCTGCCTAGATTTCAGTGGCCGATTTGGAATGGCCCATGCGACGTCGTGCTCTTCGAAGGGTGGTGCGTGGGGGCAAGGCCTCAGCGCCAACGCGAGCTCGACGACCCGATCAACGGCCTCGAACGCCTCGAGGATTCCACCGGTGAGTGGCGCTGGTACGTCAACCGACAGCTCGGCGGCGCCTATCAAACGCTCTTCTCGGAGCTCGACTTGCTGGTGTTGCTGCGACCACCCGACTTCGAACACGTATACGCCTGGCGCGAAGCCCAAGAAGCACAACTGCGCGCGACCCGCGACGACCCTGGCGTGTTGAGCCCGACGGCCGTGCGCCGATTCGTGATGCACTTTGAGCGCATCACCCGTTTCATTTGGCTCGAGATGCCGGACCGCGCCGATGCGCTCGTCATGCTCGGCGACGACCACCTTCCAGAGGACGTCACGCTCGGCGACGCCTGAACCTCGCTAGCCGTCCGCGTTCTCCGCCTCGGCATCACGCTCGAAGTCAGCGCCGGAATCCCAGCTCTCGTAGGTCGCGGATCGATACTCCGTGACGTACGTGGCGAGCATCTGCCCGAGCGGAACCTCGTCGTACTCGCCGCGGAAGGCCAGGTATTCCATGTGCGCGCGCCCGTCGAGGTCGAACGGGTGGTAAATCGAGTCTTCGGTACCGTCGAACTCCAGCGGGCGAATTCGGAACTTCTCGCACAGCTCGATGTTGAATGCGGGGGTCGCTTTCACCCAGCGATCGTCGAGCCGAATCGCACTGTACCCATGCCAGTAGAAGACATCACTGCCCATCCGTTCCCTGAGCCTTGCGGTCGAGAGATGGTTTTTCACGTCCGCGTAGCCGACCTTGGCAGGGATGCCCGCGGCCCTACAGCACGCGGTCAACAGTGCCGCTTTCGGCACACACCAGCCGTATCCGAGCGAAAGCGTCCAGCTCGCGCGAATGGCCGCAGGTGTGAGGTCGAGTCGGTAAGGGTCGTACCGAATTTCATCCCGCACCGCGTAGTACAGGCGGACCGCCCGTTCGCGGTCGCTCGTTGCGCTTCCGGCGTGTCGTTCGACGAATGCGGCGACCGACGGATGGTCTGCGTCGATGATCGGAGTGGGACAAAGTGATGAATCAACCATTTCCAGCAGCAGATTCTGAGCTATTCTCCCCCGATGGTCACGCCCCGCCTGAAGGTCTTGGCTTGCGCGCTTGGTTTGATTGCTCTTCTCATCTCCTGCGGGGAGAGCGGAATGGTCGCGGGTTCCGGGGGTTCGCCCGGCGGCGGAGGCAGCGGTGGGATGCCTGACGATCCCAACGCAGGGGTGAACTGCGTCGAGGACGGATGCAACGATGGCAGCGACTGCACCGTGGACGGCGTGTGCGAGTCGACCACACGGATGTGCGTCGGGCGCGCGCCCGAACCGATCGACACCCCGTGTGGCGATGACGATCTTTTCGTGTGTGACGGCGAAGGGGTTTGCGTCGGCTGCAACATCGACGCGCAGTGCGGCCCGTTCTTTCCTGATGAAGAATGCCGAGTCGCGCCCCGCTGCATCGAGAACGCATGCCCACTGCCCGAGCCGCTCGCGGATGGCACCACCTGCAGCACCGGCGAATGTCGAGCGGGTGTGTGTTCGAGCCCTTGGGCGCCGAAGCGTCAGCTCGTCCCGATGGTCTGCGGGACGTCGATGAATGAGTTGCTGTTCGCCTCTCCAATGGACCTCACCATCTCACCGACTCCGATTTCTTCGGGTAGTACATTCAGCGCGACTGCGTCTGCATCGATCCGGATCCCCCGTCTCTTCTTGCAGGACGCCGTGCTCGCCCGGTTTCCGGAGCCGCTCGAAACAATCACCCTGGCCGGCGCGCGGGCCGAAGTCATCACGACAGGCGTCGTCATCGGGGGCACGGTCGCGACCAGCCTCGCGCCGTTGCCTCAAGACATCACGGTGCTGCAGTTCAGCAACCCTGGTGACGCGGGAGGACAGTTTTGCGGGGGAGGTGGCCCCGGGTGTCCCCTGGC
>JBATTM010000005.1:0-9334 GCA_049670545.1 Polyangiales bacterium | reverse complement strand
ACCCATTTCGCGCGACCCGCGTCGGTCGCGCCCAACACGAAGTCTTCGCCGCCGAAGTCGCGGATTGCTTGGAGTACGACGGACCGCGCTTGCAGATGAACCGGGCGAACGTCTCCGCTGAAGTACTGCGGGATGCCTTCCGAGTGAAGGTCGACCAGTACGACTCGGTTCCCGGAGCCTGCCTTCGGGATGGATGACAGGAGCCGTGCTCGATTCTTGGCCGCCACGATCTCGCCGGGCCTCGAGGTGCGTTCCATGGTCTGGTAACCGAACCACGGAAGCACGAGCGTCAGGGTGTGCGCGCCCTGCTGCACGATCCCTGAAGCGAGGTCGTAGATCTCCATCGTGTCGACATCGTCGACTGTCCCGCCGATGAGAGTGACGTCTCGCCGCGCCACGTCGGTCTCGATGCGACGGTATCGTTCGAGGTCCGGGAAGATCTTGCGTTCGACGACCCCAAGATCAAAGCCCCCGGCACCCGCGATGTCTTCGCCGAGCTCTTGGTAGCGTTCAGTCGCAAATAGCAGCACGCCTTCTTTCATGTGCCAGGATCACAGCACAGGATGGGGCCGCTGGCTACCGTTTCGCAAGGACCTCGAGAAGGACATCGGGCAGATCGGTCATCACGGCATCGACGCCGGCGTCGAGCAACGCGCGCATCTCGTTTGGATCGTTGATCGTCCAGACGTGAATCTGGATGCCGTGCGCATGGGCGGTCTCGATGAAGCGGGGAGAGATCACCGGCATTCCCTTGAACCGCGGAGGGATCTGAAGCGCGTCGAATGGGAACATGGCGTTGCGCGCAGTCCCGGTGAGGACGTGCATCCAAAACCGAAGAGCTTCCCGGAACCCCGGCGACGTGGCGACGCGGCCGCGGCTCAATGACCGAAACGCCTGGACCACCTCGTCGTGCTCGGACGCGACCAAAACGCGGTCGTGGATGCCGTGGTGGTCGATGAATTCCCAGAGCCTGCGGGCCACTGCAACATCGTTGGGTTTCACCTCGAGGTTGAGCCGAACGCGATCATCGAGTTCGAGCGCGGCTTCGAGGGTCGGGATGCGCACGCCTTGGGCACGATACGGATAGAAGCCCCCCCGCTCGAAACGGTACGCCGCATCGAGCTGCACGAGTTCGGCAAGGGTGTGGTCCCGAAGCTGACCGACTCCGTCGGTCGTGCGGTCGAGAGTGGCGTCGTGGAAGCAAACGAACCGCCCATCGGCCGTTTCATGGAGGTCCGTCTCGATGTGACGGTAGCCGAGGTCGGCTGCCGCCTGGAACGCGACCAACGTGTTCTCCGGCCACCGCTGCGCGCCACCTCGGTGCGCAAACGGAAACGGGCGACTCTCACCAAAATAGGGACGGGCCATGGCCGGCCGGAGCATAGCTCCGTTTCGTCGCGTGGGGGCGTGTTTGGTTTGTCTGCGATGGAAGCTGCCGATAGGGTCCGCCGATGACATCGAGTTTGGCGGGAAGGGTCGCGATCATCACAGGGGGCGCCCGCGGGATCGGAAAGGCGCTAGCCAAAGCGCTCGCCGGGCGTGATTGCTACGTGGTGATCGCCGACATCAACCGTGACGATCTCACCCGAACACTCGAGGAGCTTCGTGATGGAGGTGCTCAGGCAGAAGCGCAGGTCGTGGACGTGCGGGACCCAGGCCAAGTCGAGGGGCTCATCTGTGGGACGCACGCGAGCCTCGGCCGGATTGACTACCTCTTCAACAACGCCGGACTCAACGTCTTCGCAGAGGTGCTCGACACCTCGCTCGAAGACTGGAATCAACTGATCGACGTAAACCTTCGAGGAGTTGTTCACGGTGTGCATTTCGCGTATCCGCTGATGTGCAAACAAGGTTTCGGACACATCATCAATACGGCATCCGTAGCCGGCATCGCCCCGACGCCCATGGAAGCAGCCTACGCCGCGACCAAGCATGCGGTGGTCGGGATGTCGACTGCGCTTCGGATCGAAGCGGAAGCGTACGGCGTCGCGGTGAGCGTCGTGTGTCCAGGCGCGGTGGACACCCCAATCCTTCATACGTCGAAGCACGTGAAATTCGATGCCGACGCGATTCTCGAGCTTTCCCCGGAGAAACCGATTCCACCCGAGCGGGCCGCCAAGCTCATCATGAAGGGAGTCGACCGCGGTCGCTTCTTCATCGTCATTTCAAAGACGGCGAATGCATTCTGGCGCACGTATCGGGTGGCGCCGGAGAGCTCGCTCGCCATCGGCAAGCTCGTGATCAACAAGATCCGCTCGATCAAGCGGGACGTGTGAATTCAGAGGTATGCCGCTCCGATTCCGATGAGGCGAAGCGCGCCCCGGTGAATGCGAAACTCGGCCGGACCCACGCCCGGCGCCTCGCCATCGATGTCCATGTATGCGGTGTTTTCGAGCACGTCCACTTCGACGTGGGACCCGCGAAACGTCTCTACCGTCGAGGACTTTAAGTGGGTGCCTTTGTACAGCCCCGCCATGACGGGGAGACCTCGAAGGGTCGAGACCGCTCGCATGACGATCACATCGAAAACGCCGTCCGATACACGAGCATTGGGCGCGAACATCATTCCGCCGCCCGCCCAACGGCCGTTGCAGACGCAAACGACACTCACGTCGTATTCGCCTTCGTCTCGTCCGTCGACTCGGAGTCGGACGCGCGCCGGCTTGTACTCGAGCTGCGCGCGAATTGTCGCGAACAGGTACTTTGACGTTCCCGCTCGTCGCGACTTCGATGCAGCGACGTGGCGGTCGACCAATCCGCTCATCCCCATGGAGGTGATGTTTAGGAAATGGCGACTCGCACGGTGGCCCTCGTCGTGCGTGTATTCGACCCACCCGACATCGATGGGCGAAGGCTCGGTGCTCTTGATCAGTGCGCACCCCCTGTCGAGCGACTCCGCGCCTTCGACCATCTTTCGAAAATCACCGCCGGTGCCGGCATGGAGAATTCCGAGAGCAGGGCGCGTGGTGCTCTCCGAGCGCATGATCCCCTCGACGATCTCGCTATGCGTGCCATCGCCGCCGAATGACACGATCGTGGTCGCGCCCGTCTCTGCCGCACGTTGCGCGAGCTCGGCCCCATGTCCGACAGCCTCTGTCCGCAGGAGCGATACCGGGCCGAGCCGTTCTCGGAGCGCGCTGCTGAGCGACTCCCAGTTGTCACCGATAGACCCGCTTCCCGCGGCAGGATTCGCGATCACGACGGCGCTGTTCGGATCGAACATGATGGAAGCCTCGTACCGCACTTCGTCGGTTTAGGGTAGAGTGTCTCGATGCTTGTAAGGCTTTTGATCGCGGGGTTCCTCGTGGCACTTGTCGGGTGCGGGGAGGCAGACGATGTCGCGCCCGATGCTGGAATTCCCGACGCTGAGGTTCCCGAACCCACCCCGATCGTCGTCGATGTGGATTGGGTGCGTGACAACCTATCAGACCCCGACCTCCAGATCGTCGACGCGCGCGTGCGGTCCGACTACGAGGAAAGTCGAATTCCCGGTGCGATCAGTGTTCGCCCGGAGCAATTGGCGGAAGCGGACGGCGCCGTTCCCTCCCAGATCGCCCCGGCCGAAGTCGCCGAGGCCGCACTTGGCGCCGCAGGGCTCCGCAACGATTCACGCATCGTCGTCTACGGGGCGCCCCCCGAGTTCGACCCCGCGCGGGTGGTTTGGGCGCTTCGGTACTACGGTCACGGCGACGTTCGCTACTTGGATGGCGGGTACGCCGCCTGGGTCGACAGTGGGGGGGACGTCGACGCTTCCGCTCCGATGACCGAGCCGACGACGTACGTCATCGAAGCAGTCGACGCGCGCCTTCGGGTCACTTCGGCGTACGTGTTGGACGAGCTTGGGGAGCCACCGTACGCGACCCCCGGAATTCAGCTGGTCGACGCCCGCTCGGTGCCGGAGTTCGACGCTGGCAGGGTGCCCACCGCTCGCTTGGTGCAATGGACCGACAATCTCGCCAATGGTTTCCTGAAGTCAGTCGAAGAGATCGAGGCTCTGCACGAAGGGCTCGACCCGAGAACCACGACGGTCACCTACTGCCTGATCGGCTGGCGGGGATCGGTCGCCTGGCTAGCGCTCGAATATATCGGGTACGACGACGTCCGTCTCTATGATGGGTCTTGGGCCGAATGGGGCAACGGGAACTTCCCGGTTGAGCCGTGAGTGAGCAGGGGATCATGAAGTCCATCACCAGGCCTTCGCATAGGGCTATCCTATTCTTGGTTTTCGTCGCGGCATCGGCTCCGTCCCTCGTGCTCGCCCACGAGCCAGACAGCGTCGGCGGCGGGTACGCTCGTTCCGGGATGCTCGGCAAGTATTTCGCGAATCCTGACTTCGAAGGGCCTCCCGCGTTTACGCGCCGTGACGTGCGCATCTCTTTCGACTGGGGCACCGACCTCCCCGTTGGCGGGTCACCCGCGGAACCCTATCATTCGTTTCCACGGGACGGATTCTCCATTCGGTGGAACGGCGCGATCATTCCCCGCTTCTCGGAGCCGTACCGGTTCATCGGGCATGCGGATGATTCGATCCGCATTCGAGTGCGAACGGCCCCCGACGCACCCTGGACGACGGTAGTGGATCAGCGAGGTCACTCGAGCACCTTCGAGTCAGCCCCGGTCGAGTTGATTGCAGGGCGTTCGTACGAGCTGGAGGTCGAGTACGTCGAGCGCGACGGGGCGGCGGCATGCGAGTTGGAGTGGGTCAGTCCCAGCACTCCTCGAGAGATTGTCGACCCCGTGTCGCAGCAGGGGCTCAACGCGGCCACGTTCGGCGGGTTCGCATGGGCCAACCTGATGAAGTCGGCCCGGTTCGGGGAGCAATGGGAGGACGTCGACGAGCTTGGGTGGCCCACCAAGGCCTCAGGGACCGAACTCGTCGTCGCCGAGATGGGTGCAGACGATCCGGAGCTCGAGGGGACGTATCTCCTGCGGTTCGAGGGCGAAGCAAAAGTACGACACTCGTGTTGCGGTGAGTTTTCGTTCGTGTCCAACGGGGCGAGGCTGGGGGAGATCCTCCCCAAAGGCACGGGCTACGATGCCGCGACCAACTCGACCTCCGCCCTGATGATTCAAACGGGGTCGCGCACGATGATGTACTTCGACGATGCGCGGCGGAGTCGCGGTGGCCCCCCCGGGGTGACCGACATCCGACTCATGCGCCCGATCTCGCCAGGGAGCACCCGGACGCATGCGGCAGACGAGATCGTCTACCGCCCGCTCAAACAGATGCTTCAAGACGACTTCACCGCGATTCGTTGGCTTGAAGGGGCGAACAAGAAGACTGAGAACGAGTGGAAAGACCGTGCGCTTCCCCACCAGGCGAGGTTCAGCACGAAAGCGGGCCAGGAAAACTGGGAGTACCTCGTCATCCTCGCCAATGAAACGGGGAAAGATCTGTTCATCACCACGCCGGTTGCCGCCGATGATGAGTACTTTGAGAAGCTCGCACGGCTCATTCGGTTCGGCTCCGATGGGCGAGAACCATACGCCAAGCCGACATCGAATCCCGTATATCCGCCACTCAATCCAAACCTTCGAATTTACATCGAAGTCGGAAACGAGATTTGGAACTGGTCTTTTGACTCGACGGAGCTTGCAGAGATCGTCACGGTTGGTGAGGCCAAGGCGAACTCCGCGACATGGGCAGCGATCGACTTCGATGGCGAGGCCGGCGACCCACAAGAGATTCGCGCGGTTCGACGCTGGCTCGCCTATCGTACGGTGATTGCGAGCCGGGCGTTTCGACGCGTGTTGGGCGACGCGGCCATGGGGCCGCGCGTCCGCGTCATGCTCGAGTATCAGTACGACAACTTTCAAGTGACCGCCGAGGCATCCCTCTGGTTCATCGACGCGTACTTCGGGGGTGGGCACTACGATGGCCGCATGGAACCCGTTACCTATGATCTATGGGCGGCGGGAGGCGCTACCTACTACGCGTTCCAGAACAAGCTCGGGACGCAAGAACATACGGTGCTACGTGACCCGAGTTTCGAGACTCCAGCAATTCCGCCGGGGACGCTCAAGGTAAACCCCGACGGATCGCCCTGGAGGTTTCGCGGAAACGCAGGGCTCGTCAGTGTCACGGAACCCGGGCGCGTTGGCGATCTCGAAAAGGTCGCGAAACCCGTAGACGGAAAGCAGGCCGCGTTTCTTCGTCGCGGAGGCACGATCAGTCAGCAAGTCGATTTCACGCGTCCGGGGAAGTATGCGATTGCGTTCAGTATCGCGGGAACGGGTGAAGATTGGCCGGGGCACATGCAGTTCGAGATGTACGTCGATGATGAACGAATCGATCCTCGGGGGCAGACCGATGTGCGCAGAGCCGAAGGGTGGTGGTCGCTCGCAGGCTGGTGGCGACAGATCGACGACCTGAAAGAGGACTGGGGCAGTGCTGTCTTCGACATCACCACACCCGGGCCCCGAACGATCCGTTTCGTCGGCGGAGACGGTGATGACCACATCTTGATCGACAACATTCGGATCGCGAGCTTGGATGCGATCCTCGAGAGTGGGTTCGACGCGGGGGAGGCCGCAGGTCAGGTGGGGGACGCCAATCTGGCACGTCAGTTCCGATCGCAGGCCAAGTATGCCCGCACCTTCGGGCTGCAGGTGATCGCCTATGAAGCGGGTTGGTCGCTTGGCGGCGACTTCTACCAGACTCCAATACAAACGTGGGCGAAGTACAAGGACGCGCGGGCGCGTGCTGTCAACGATCGTGTGATCGAGCTCTGGGATCAGTCTGGCAGCTTCATGAACATTTGGGGCGTCTACCAGTACTGGCCGGACTACGCCATGGAGCAGGCCGCGCTCTTTCCACTCATGCAGAGTTTGCGGGGCGCATCCGAGCGGCTTCGCGCGGAACCCACGTACGGTGCCGTTCTTCCCGCCTCCCTTCGCGTGGAGGACGCGGATTGGTCGAGCGCCTCGAGTGCGGTCGACGGGCGGTCCTGGTGGCGCAAGTACATCCCTTGGCTCGGCGGCCGAAGCGACCGCGAATGGTACAGCTGGATGCTGATCTCACCAACGAGTCAATCGTATTCCGTACGGGTGCGTGCCCAGGGTGAGGGCACGGTGCGAGTCGAGATCGACGGCGATGTGGTCTCGACCACGTCGAAAATCGTGCCGCCGCTCGACGCCGTCGTGGTGCCTCTCACCAAGGGCGCGCACGCGGTCCGCGTCGTCGCGACCGGCGACGTGGATATCCGCGGCGTCGAGTTCACCAACTAGCAGGCTACTTGTTGGGCTGCGGAGTCATCCGCAAGTACGGGCGGAGTTCTCGGTGCCCCTTGGGAAACTTCTTCTCGATTTCGGCGGCGTCCTTGATCGAAGGCACGATGACCACGTCATCGCCGTCTTTCCAGTTGCCGGGCGTCGCGACCTGATGGCTGTCTGTGAGTTGCAGCCCGTCGAGAACGCGGAGGACCTCTTCGAAGTTGCGACCCGTCGCAGGCGGGTATGTGATGGTGGCACGGATCTTCTTATTCGGATCGATGAAGAAGACCGAGCGTACAGTCACCTTCGCATCGGCTTCTGGATGGATCATGTTGTAGAGGGTGGCCACCTTCTGATCTGGATCGGCGACGATCGGAAAGTTCATCTGGACGTCTTGTGTCGCTTCGATGTCCTTGATCCATTCGTTGTGAGACTCGACGGAGTCGACGCTGATCGCGAGAGCTTTCGCACCGCGGTCGGCGAATTTCTTCTTCAGCCTTGCCACGAGGCCCAGCTCCGTCGTGCAGACGGGCGTGAAGTCGGCGGGGTGCGAGAAGAAGATCACCCATTCGCTACCGGCCCAATCGTGAAAGCGAATGCGTCCCTGGGTCGTATCTGCCTCGAAGTCGGGGGCGACGGTTCCTAAACCTAGGCTCATTGCGTACTCCTTGCTTGGGGTAAGGGACTACGTACTTGGTTCCCGTTCCTCGGGGTCGTCAAGGGGTATTCGGGACAATCAGTCGACAAGCTGGTATCGACTCAGCGTGTCCTCGTTGTTCCCGAGACTCGTCGTTCCCGATGACAGACTCGCCCTCCGAATCGACGGTGACTCGTGGAGCTATCGTGACCTCGCCGGTGCGGCGTCTGCCCACGCCGACGCCATCTGTGCTGCGGGTGTGCCGTCAGAGGGTCGTGTTGCCGTGTGGGCGTACCCAACCCTCACCACCGCAGCGGCCGTGCTGGGAAACATGGCCGCTGGAGCGGTGACTGTCTTGCTGAGCCCGAAGCTTGGTGAGGGAGAACTCGCGCACATCCTCCGCGACGCGGCGCCCTACCTCGCGTTTGGTGACGCGTCCGCGCCCCCTCCCCGATCGGTGGCGGCGCTCCGAACTGTGACGGCCCAGTACCCCGGAGGGCTGGCCGCATCGTCGACCGTCGAAGTCGACGATACCCCTGCGTTGATTCTCTACACCTCCGGAACGACGGGGGCGCCCAAAGGCGCAGTGATCACCCGGCGAAACATCGCAACCAACCTGGATGCCCTTGCATCCGTGTGGGAGTGGACCGAGAGAGACACAGTCGTCCATGCGCTGCCCCTGATCCACGTTCACGGACTGGTTCTCGGGCTGTTTGGTAGCCTTCGCGTCGGGGGCGCCCTGCACCATGTGCCCCGCTTTGCTCCCGACGCAATCGCCGCTGCGCTTGGCGAATCGACCCACGATCGCACGATGCTCTTCGCGGTTCCGACGATGATCCACCGTCTCGCGGACGCGGCCGAGGTCGATACGAAGATCGCGGACGCATTGCGGAGCCCCCGCCTTCTGATCTCAGGCTCTGCAGGGCTGCCCGTTCGCGAGCACGAGCGCATCCGGGCGATCACGGGCCGGGGCGTGCACGAGCGCTACGGCTTGACCGAGACACTGATCAATTGCGCGATCCCCGCTTCCGATCCGCCAGCGCCTGGCTACGTCGGACCGGCGTTGCCGGGCGTCGAGTTGAAGCTGGTCGACGATCTCCGCGTTCCGATCCAGGCGCGCGACGACGAGACGATCGGCGAAGTGGCCGTGCGTAGCGACTCCGTGTTCGCGGGGTACCTCAACCGGGACGATGCAACTGCCGCCGTGCTCGACGAAGCGGGCTGGTTCTACACTGGGGACCTCGCCACCCGCCGTCAGGACGGTTCGATCCGGGTCCTCGGTCGGCGCAGTACCGACTTGATCAAGACGGGCGGGTACCGGGTTGGCGCCGGCGAGATCGAGGCGTGCCTGCTCGAGCATCCAGCTTGCGTCGAGGTCGCGGTCGTCGGAGTGCCGGACGAGGACCTCGGTCAGCGAATCGTCGCGTTTGTCGTCATCCGACCCGGTTCCGATTCGGTCGACGCACCGAGTCTGGACGACTTTGT
>JBATTM010000004.1:0-2887 GCA_049670545.1 Polyangiales bacterium | reverse complement strand
CTTCTGCTCCGTCATCCGGAAGAGCATGCTGAGGAACTTGCCTGGAAAGCTGAGATCGTTGTCCGGGTAGACGTATTGGAGGCCGCGCCGGTGTCGATACGCATACGCCGCGATCGTCGGCATTTTTGCGATGATTCGATGCATCTGAAGACGGCGAACCGCCGGGTCTGAGAGGTCCTTGGCGTCAGGATAGAACGTCGAAAGGGCCGCCACCGTGCTGCACAGGATGCCCATCGGGTGCGCGTCGTATCGAAACGAGTCGATGAACTCGCGAATGTTCTCGTGGACGAGGGTGTGATGCGTGATGTCGTGATCGAACGGGTCCAACTCGAGCTCGGTCGGAAGCTCGCCGGTGAGCAACAGGTACGCGACCTCCAAGAAAGTGGACTGCTCCGCCAGTTGCTCGATGGGGTAGCCACGGTACCGAAGAATGCCCTTGTCGCCGTCGATGAATGTGATGCGGCTCGTGGTCGACGCGGTATTCTTGTAGGCAGGGTCGTACGACATCATGCCGAAGTCGTCATCGGATACCTTGATCTGTCGAAGGTCCATCGCACGAATCGTGCCGTGCGTGATCGGGAGCTCGTAGGTCTCTCCCGTGCGGTTGTCTTTGATGGTCAGGCTATCCTTGGACATGTGTGGTAGTGAGGTTTCGTGCTCGCTCACGATATTGTCAAGTACGAAGCAAGCGAACCTGCCGCGTACATGGTGTTCCTGCACGGGATTCTCGGAACACGGGCCAATTGGCGCGGGATCGCGCGTCGGTTCGTGAGCGCGCGCCCCGCGTGGGGTGCGGTTCTGGTTGACCTGCGGGAGCACGGAGATTCGCTCGCACAGCCTCCTCCTCATACGTTGAATGCCGCGGCAACAGACCTCGTAGAACTCGAGGACGCGCTCGGCCTCCCCGTCGGCGCTTGTCTAGGCCATAGTTTCGGCGGGAAGGTCGCGCTCGAGTGGCTTGGCATGCGTGGCGGCCACGCCGAACTCTGGCTGATCGATTCATCGCCAGGCCCAAAGGCGATCGAAGAAGGCTCGAGTACGACCGGTGCAGTGCTCGAGATCCTCGAAGGGCTGAGCACGGACTGGCCGTCGCGCGACGCGTTCGTTCGGTCGGTCGTCGATAGGGGCCAACCGGAGCCGATCGCGCAATGGCTAGCGATGAATCTTCACCGAAACGACGATGGCAGCCGTTCGTTCGGGCCCGACCTGAATGCGATCCGATCCATGGTCGCGGACTACGCCCGCGTCGACCTCTGGCCAATGCTGGAATCACCGCCGCCAAACTCATCGATCCACGTCGTCGTTGGAGGCCGATCGGACATGTTTTCGGCTGATGATCGCAGTCGAGTGGAGGTACTTGCCGCACGCGACCGGCGGCTCCAAGTGCACCTGTTCGAAAAAGCAGAGCACTGGGTCCACGTCGACTCCACGGACTCCTTGGTCGCGCTCTTGACATCGGCCGCCGCCCCGCAACGCTAACCTGAGCATGGCGATTTTTCTGACCGGAGCGACCGGGTTCATCGGTTCGTACATCACCGAGTGGCTGCTGCGAAACACCGATCACGAGCTTGCGCTCCTCGTGCGCGCACCTGACTACGACGCAGGGGTCGAGCGATTATGGCAAGCGCTGCAGCTCCACATGCGTGCTGACGAGTTCCATCGTTTTTTGGAACGGATCTGTTTCATCTGTGGCGACCTTACGGAGCCCGATCTCGGGATCTCGCCCCCAGACTACGACTGGCTGATCTCCAACGCGGAGTCGGTCCTCCACAATGCCGCAGCGCTCAATTTTCGCTCCGAACGCGCGTGCACGAATCATAACCTTCGCGGGACACTCGCAACGATCCAACTGGCCCGCGCCATCCAAGAAGACCATCCGCTTCGCCGATTCAGTTTGGTATCGACGGTGGCCGTGGCCGGCGCACGGCCCGGCCAAACCGTGATGGAAAGCGATCCGCTCGATTGGACAGTTGCCGACTTCAACCCTTACACACGCACGAAGAAGTTCTGCGAGCACCTCGTGCGCGAACTCCTTCCTCACGTGCCACGGCTCTACCTGCGTCCAAGCAGTGTGATGGGGGACTCACGATTCCCCGATACGACGCAGTTCGACATGGTGCGAGCCTTCTGCGCGCTCTCTGACCTGCCGGTGATCCCGATGTCGCGTGATACGCACGTCGACATCGTCAACGCCGACTGGGTGGGTCCGGCGATCGCCGAGCTGCATGTGAGAGAAGACCTCGCATACGATACCTATCACCTGAGCGCGGGAAGTGAGACGCGTTCACTCGGGGAGGTATCCGAGTCTGTCGCACGGGTACTGGGGCGACGAGTCCCGCGCTTCTCGGAGCGGCTCCGGGTACCGTTCGAGCGAATCACGGGTCTGCTCGCGCGCCTCGACCACGAGAGCACGGCCCAACGGATCGGCGCCCTCTTGAGCGTGTTCATCCCCTACATGGCTGCGGACATCGTGTACGACAACACACGCGCGGTGTCGGATCTCGGGAGCGCGCCGGTGCCCTTCACACGCTACGGCGCTGAGCTCTATCAATATGGGAAATCCGTGAACTTCGAGTTCCCATATCGCGCGCTACCGCAAGACCTCGATCTTTCGAGCGTTCCGCCGGCGCCCGTCACGACGATGGCGTAGGCGAACGGGCCATTTCCGAGAGATCTTTCCTTGACCCCGGGGCGGTGGTAATTGAGCGCGAAGATGGGTTTGAAGGACACGACCGATTGGGTCCGCAACGAGTGGGGCATCTTTCGCAAGGGCGGCGAGATGGGCGTCTCGGAACGCGCGCGTTGGGTTCGCCAGTGGGTGCCGTTCGGCATGCGCACGATCGGTTGGACCGTGGTCTCGCTAAGCGGGGGTCCATTGTCCCGGGGT
>JBATTM010000003.1:0-4030 GCA_049670545.1 Polyangiales bacterium | reverse complement strand
GCCACAACTCGAAGCCGTGCGGCCACGAATCATCGTGGCGCTTGGAAGGTGTGCCTCCGAGAACTTGCAGTGCGTGCCGCCGTCCGGGCCGTGGCGCGGGCGGTGGGGCGAATGGCACGGGATTCCTGTCATGCCCACGTACCACCCGGCGTTCTTGCTCCGAAGCCCCCAGTTCAAGAAGCCGGTATGGGAAGACCTGCAAGCCGTGCTGCACAAGCTCGGGCGCGAAGTTCCGTCTCGCTGACCGACGTGCGCGTGACTACTGCCGACGGCAGCTGCCGTACGTCTTGAATTCTTTCATCTCGGAGTCGGCCGTGATCTGTCGCTTCTCGGTGGCGCTTGGCGCGACGCCAAGCATGACGGGCGGCTGCGGGTCGACGTTGGTCCAGAGCGTGCACTGCATCCAGTCTTGGCAGTTGTTCTCCACGACGACGATGTGCGCCCAGCCGGGGCCGACTTTCCGGACTTCGCCGTAGAGTTCGTAACAGGCTTCGGCGTGTGCGGATCCGGGGGCCACGGCGCCGATTGGAAGGAGCAGGGTCACGGAAACGGTCAGGGCGCAGAGCAGGGCGGTGAGCGACTTCATGCGGAGATAGTGGCAGAAGGCGCCGGGCGCGCGCAACAGGCAGGGCGAGGCTCAGGCAGGACTCCAGTCTGGGGGCGCCAGCTCGAAGTGTTCGAACTCGAAGGCGGGCGACACCGTGCATCCGACGAGCGTCCACGCGCCAAGAGAGCGGGCGGCCTGCCACACGTGCGGCGCGATGATGACCTGCGGGCGCTGCCCCCGCGCGAGCTCGGGTCCCAGGTGGTGGACCTCGATCGCCCCGCCTTCCTCGCAGGTCGAGAGTTCGATGGGGGCGCCAGCGTAGAAGTGCCAGACTTCGGTCGCGTCGACACGGTGCCAATGAGAGGACTCACCCGCACGCAGGAAGTGGTAGATCGCCGTCCCGGCACCGCGGGCATCGCCGTCTGCGTGTCTCCAGGTTTCGCGGTAGTGGCCGCCTTCGGGATGCGGCAACAGGCCCAGGGTGTCGATGATGTCTTCGGGTGACATGGGAAGAGTCTAGAGCCACGAGGAGACTGCAGACGAGGCGTTTTCGTGCGGTCTACGTCGATTCAGCTGTGGAACTGCGGCTTTCGGGCGCTGCAGGACATAGAGGTCTATTCTAGGAGAAGCCTGTGGCGAACGAATCCGAGCCGAACTGGATCGCGCTAGAGCACTTCTTGCGCGAAGGCATCGCGAGCAGTGAATACGATGACCCGCGTGATGTGCTCGGGTGCGCGTCTGACGCCGACGACCGGGAGGTGGCAAGGGCGCTGGTGCGCACGTCAGCGACCCACAACCTCGACGCGATCGGGACCGAGAGCCTCAGCCCGGAAGCCGCGCGGCACCCTTCGGTGCGCCCGCCACCCGAAGGCGCCGCAGACCCCTCGTTTCTCGGACGGTTGTCGACGTCGGGCACGGGCGAGCTCTCCGTCGAACAAATCGACGACGTGTCGACGATTCTGGCGGTGCTTCGGGCTGGATCCCGAAGGCAACGCCGAGCGGCACTGATGCGGCTGGGGGAACGGCTTCAGGACCGACGCGCCATCACGAGCGAAGCGGCCAAGGAAGCCACGCAAACCCTTGCGGAGCTTCGCGACGATGCCCTCGGGGACGAGTTGGCGCGCCTTCGGGCGGCGCTCCCGGGCGCGCTCGGGCGAAAGGCACGAAGCGAGAACGAGCGATGGAAGAAGCTCGCCTCGGACGTGGAAGCCGCGGTGCATGCATTCTGGGACGGGCAATCGGCGATCGAACCGATTCATCGGTTGCCGGGGGACGAGCGCGCCCTCCTATTGATGCGTACGTCGGACCTGTCCGATACGCTCTTTCGTCACCTGAGCGCGATTCTCGAAGGCCATGATGGCTGTGTCCCGCGCGACTCGCGAGTGGGACTTCTCGCATCGCTTCGGTACGCCACCGACAAGCGACTCGTGCCCTCGCTCGTCTCTGTGATCGAATCGGAACGCGGCGAGTTGCTCGCAGAGGCGGCGCTCGTGCTGGGCGGCATCGACGACCCTCGGGCGCATCCGTCGCTCGCAGAGCGCTTCGAGCGCAGTGTCGTGAGCGAGGAGCGGGTGGCCCTTGCAGCGGCCCTCGGGATGCACGGAGACTGCCGAGGCCTTCAGGAAGTCCGAAGCATTCTTCTCGAAGAGCGCCCGTCGTCCGTTTTGCGTGCCCTCGAGGCGATGGAGAGCCTGGGCTCATCCGAGAACTGCGACATCGTGGCGCGCTTCGTCGACCACGCCGACATCTCGGTTGCCCAACAAGCCGTGCGGACGTTGGCGCGGATCGGGGACGGCCGCGTCCTCGAGGTTCTTTCAGACCTCCACAACACCACGGAGGTCCCCGCACTCCGTGCCGGGATCGAAGACGCCCGCGCCGCGATCGGTGCGCGCATGGAGCTTCGTGGCGAAGAAGTGGTGCCGATGGATTGGTCCGAGATCGGCCACAAGCCCGCGCTGCACGATGCCGCGAAAGACAGCCTCCCGGCGGTGCTCTTGGGCGCTCGGGACTATGTGCTTGGGCGTCTGTGGCTGATGCTCGGCCTCACGGAACGCGCGGTGGCACGCTTCGAAGCCGCGGCGACGCGACGAGTCGGGTGGGCCTCTCCGCTCATCGGCATCGGGATGGCGTTCGCCAGGCGAGAGCAGTACGCGATGGCGCTTCCGGCGTTCCGACGGGCGGTTGAGATCGACCGCCCCCGCATCGAGCGAAACCCGATTCTCGTACGCGCGATGGCCAAGTCGTTCCTTCACCGCGCCGAGCAAGTCGAGCGTGAAGGGCGGGATGACATCGCGCGCGGCCTCGTGGGGGAAGTGCTGACCCTCGACCTTCGACGGGCACCTGGGACCGTACGCTTCGAACTCAAACGCAAGCACGACGTACTCGGCAAAGAGGAACAGGGCGATGTCCACTCGGCTGCGTGAGGCGGCGATTCAGCAGTTGCGGGTCACCGGCGCGGACGGTGTCGGCGGGGCGGTCACGCGCGTCACGCTGGACATCGAGGCGGAAGGTCGCGTCGAAATGGTGACCTTGAGCCTGCGCGGGGACGCGCTGCAATGCGTGTCGAGCGATGGTCACAACGACGGCCCCCACGTGCAGGCCGCGCTCGCGTTCGTCGCGGGGCAGTCCCGACGAGAAGACTCCCAGCCGTCGATCCCAGCGGCTGCGGTGGGCGCCGCGCGGCAACCGATCGACGCGGTGCCACACCAAGAGTTGGCGGAGGCACTCGACGAGCTGCTCATTGCCGTGACGCGCGTCGGCACGGAGAAGGCCCGGTATGCACCATCGGTCGATGCTGCGCTCGAGCGGGTGATCGAAGCAGCACCAGACCCGACGCCGCCAGGCCTCGGCCGGTTCATCGGTCGGCTTCGGCAAGAGGCACTTTCCGGGCAACCGCGCCGCGCAGCCCGGATCCTCGACGGCGCCGCTCACCTCGCGGATGCCTTACAAACCGATGCACCTTCGGAACGCGACCTGCTTCGAATCAGCGCATGGCTTGGGACGAATGCAAAGACACCCGCCTCACGGCAGCTTCTCTACGACCGAACGATGATCGAGGTCGGTCGGGAGTGGTTGGCCGGCACCGAGCGGGCGAGTGTCGAGCGCCGGTACTTGATCGACCTCGAGAGCGGCACGGTGTACCGCGAGGATCGACCGCGGCAGGCCACAGCTTCGCTTGGGCCATGCCCGCGGTTGGTCCATGTCGGCCTCGCGGAAAGCGAGCCCGGCCCCGCACCCGAACGGATTCGAATTCTCCAATACGAAGTCCGTCCCGAGATACCCAGCGTGACGTGGGATCGCCTCGCCCAAGTCGCACGCCGGAGTTTTGCGCAGCTCACCGAGAGCTATCGTCGTTCGGTCGACGGGTACCCAACGCTCGCCGAGCCCTTCGCGCTCGTCGCGCCATACCGCGTCGAACACCGCGATGGTTTCGTCGCCATCGACTCGGAAGGTCACCAGCTGGCGCTCGAACGCACGGAACGG
>JBATTM010000002.1:0-4723 GCA_049670545.1 Polyangiales bacterium | reverse complement strand
GTCGAGGGCGCCCTGGTGCTCGAGCGGCAAGAGCGATTGCGTATCCAGTTTCTCGAAGACGAGTTCCGTCTTGCGGGCATCACGCTCGAGGCCACGCGGGATCGCTACCGGGCTGGCTTGAGTGACTTCCTCCCGGTGCTGACAGCGCTTGCCACACGGCAGCTTTCGGAGCTTCAGCTCGTCGCCTCTCGCCGGCAGCTGGTTTCGTATCGTGTGCAGTTGTACCGGGCGCTCGGCGGAGCGTGGCCCGAGGAGTTTGGGGAGCCGGGCGATGAGTAAACGCACCGAACGGCGTCTGAAGTGGGGGCTCTCACTCGCTGCCTTGGTTGTCGCGATCGCGGGAGCGTTTGTCTTCGTCGCCACCAAAGAAGAGCCGCCGCGTGCCGAGAAGGCCTTGCAGGGAACGCTCGTCGAAGTGATCGAAGTCAACGCGGGCGATCACGAAGTGGATCTCAGGGCCAAGGGGACGGTGGTCCCGGCCCAGGAAATCGTCCTTCAAGCGGAGCTTGGGGGTCGGGTCGTGTGGCAGAGTCGGGAGCTCGTCGCCGGAGGCCGCTTCAAGGAAGGGCAGCCGATCCTCAAGATCGACCCCCGAGACTATCAGCTGGCCGTCGAGTCGTTCCGGGCTGAGGTCAACCGCGCCAAACTCGATCTGCGGCTCGAAGGCCGCCGCGCCGAAGTCGCCAAGCGAGAGTGGAACTCGTTCGGCGACATCGAGGCCACGGAAGATCAACGCGCCCTCGCCCAGCGTGAGCCCCAACTCGAGGCATCGAGGCTCTCCCTTCGGGCGGCGCAAAGCTCGCTCAAGAAGGCCGAGCTCGACCTGGCGAGGGCAACGCTCCGCGCACCATTCAACGCGATGGTCGTCAGCGAGGACGTCGACCCAGGGCAGCTGCTCAGCCCGCAGACCGCAGTGGCACGACTGGTCGGAACCGACGAGTTCCACGTGCAGGTCTCGGTGCCGGTGTCCTCGCTTCGGACGATGCGTGTGCGCACCGAAGATAGCCCCGGCTCCGAGGTCGACCTCATGCAACGCGTGGGTCAAGACACCATCGAGCGCAAGGGCGAGGTGATCCGTCAATTCCCCGACCTCGATCCCGGCGGCGCCATGGCCAGGGTCCTGGTCAGCATCAGCCGGCCGCTTGGGGACGGCGAGGGGTTGCCACTGCTCCTCGGGTCGTTCGTCGACATTGCCGTGGCCGCGACACCCATCGTCAATGCCGTGCGTGTGCCGCGGGGCGCCATCCGCAATGGGCGAGAAGTGTACGTGATGAACGACGCCGACCAACTCGAGATCCGCGAGGTCGCGATCGCGTGGACAGAGCCGGACGCCGTGCTCGTCAGCGGCGGCCTCGAGGCGCAGGAGCGCGTCGTCGTCAGCCGCATTCCCACGCCGATTCCCAACATGCTCCTTCGTACGGCGTCGTCGCAGGCGACCGAGGCGCCTGACTCGCAGACCGACGGAACCCTCGCCGGTCCAAGCCAACCCGCTGCCGCCGCGATTCCATGACTCCCCCTACGCCCTTCGATCCGGACAAGCAGACCGGCCCTGTGGCTTGGATGGCCAAGAACCCGGTGGCGTCCAACGTCTTGATGATCGTGCTGATCGTCGGTGGCCTCGTGACCCTCGCATCCGGAATCAAACAGGAGGTTTTCCCTGAGGTCGAGATGGACCTCGTCTCGATTCAGGTGGCCTACCCCGGTGCAAGCCCCGCCGAAGTCGAGCAAGCCGTGATTCTGGCGGTCGAGGAAGAAGTCCGCGGGATCGACGGAGTCAAGAAGGTCACGTCCACATCGCGCGAAGGCATCGGGACCACGTTCGTCGAGCTGCTCCTCGGCACCGACCAGGATCGCGCGCTCAACGACGCGAAGAGCGCGATCGACCGCATCACATCGTTTCCGCAGGACGTCGAGCGACCCACCGTCAGCTTGATCTCGAACCGTCAGCAAGTGATTTCACTCGTCCTTTACGGTGACGTCGATGAAGCCACGTTGCGTGCAGTCGCCGAGGCGAGCCGCAAAGAGGTGCTGCGTGATGACCGGGTGACCTACGTGGAGCTTTCGGGCGTCCGCCCGCTTGAGATCAGCATCGAAGTGCCGCAGGCGGAGCTCCGCAGGTACGGCCTCACACTCGACGAGGTGGCCGCGCGCGTCCGCGGCGCGTCAGTCGAACTGCCAGGGGGTGCCGTCAAGACCGACGCAGGCGAGGTCCTGCTCCGCACGACGGAGCGTCGCGATCGCGGCGCAGAGTTTGGCGACATCATCTTGTTGAGCCAACCCGATGGCTCCCAGGTGCGGGTCCGCGACATCGCCAACGTGGTAGACGGCTTCCAGGAGAACGACCGCGAGGCCACGTATAACGGCCAGCGCGCGGCCATGATCAACATCTATCGTGTGGGCAGCGAGACTCCGCTCACCGTCGCCGCAGCCGGCAAGGAGTTCGTCAAGAAGCTGCAAGACACCCTCCCTGAGGGCCTGCACGCGGCGCCGTGGTTCGACACGGCCGAGATGTACCAGCAGCGCATCTCACTCTTGACCAACAACGCACGGATCGGACTTCTGCTCGTGCTGCTGACCTTGGGGCTCTTTCTCGAGGGGCGACTCGCATTCTGGGTCACGCTCGGCATTCCGATCTCGTTTGCAGGGTCGCTCCTGTTTCTGCCCGTGACGAACGTCTCGATCAACATGATCTCCCTAGTCGCTTTCATCATCACGTTGGGCATGGTGGTTGACGATGCGATCGTGGTGGGCGAATCGATCTACAAATACCGCACCGACGGCGCGGGCCGTCTCGAAGCCGCCATCAAGGGTGCGCAAGAAGTCGCTCAGCCGGTCATCTTCGCGATTCTGACGAGCTGCGTGGCGTTCGCCCCGATGCTCATGGTGCCGGGCGTGATGGGGAAGTTCTTCCGCGTCGTTCCCATCGTGGTGATCGCAGTCTTGATGATCTCGCTGGTCGAATCCTTGCTCATCCTGCCGGCTCACCTCTCGCACCCCATGCCTTGGTGGCTGCGGGTCGTGCTGTCGCCTTACATCTGGGTCATGGACTTCGTGGCGAAAGCCAAGATGCCGGAGCGGCTGCAGCGCTTCATCCAGAACGGGTATGTCCCACTTCTCCACCGCGCACTCGAGTGGCGCTACTTCACCGTGACGCTCGGAGTGGCGACGCTTCTGTTCACCCTTGGATACACCGCAGGACGCATCCCGTTTACGTTTCTGCCGAAGGTCGAAGGCGACTTGATCACGGCCCACTTGAAGATGCCCGTCGGCACCCCGGTGGCGGCGACGGAACGGATCGCGGACTCCATCGCGGCGCTTGGGGGCACCATCGTCACCGAGGCCGACGAAAGAATCGGCGGCCCCACCGTGTCGCGAGGCATCTATGAGGAGGTCGGCGCGGCAAGCCAGCTCGAACCGGGTCCCGAGGGGATGCTCGGAAAAGAGGGCAGTCACCTCGCAACCGTCATGATCTACCTCAACGACGCCGCCAAGCGTGACTTCACGACCCAACAGTTCGTGCAACAGTGGCGGGACGACATCGGGGAGGTCCCTGGCGCCGAGTCGCTCACCTTCACGTATGTGGTTGGCGTCGAGCCTGGCAGCCCGATCGACATTCAGCTCATCCACGACGACGTGCCCACCCTAGAAGCCGCGGCCGAACGACTTGCCGAAGAGATCGGCGCGTACGCCGGGCTCCGGGACATCGACAGCGGGGTCACCAAGGGCAAAGAGCAACTCGACTTCCGGCTGACCGACGAGGCCGTCGCCCAGGGGCTCACCGAAGTCGAACTCGCGCGCCAGGTCCGTGGCGCGTTCTTTGGGTCGGAGGCGGTTCGACAGCAGCGCGGCCGCGACGAGGTGCGAGCCTACGTAAGACTCCCACTCGAGGAGCGAAAATCCCTCTACAACGTCGAACAACTGATCATCCGCACGCCAACGGGTGGCGAGATGCCGTTGTCTCGCGCCGCCGAAATCAAGCGCGGACAAGCCTACACCGTCATCAACCGGACCGATGGCCGGCGCACGATCAGCGTCACCGCGGATATTGCGAGTGTCGAATCCAACGCGAACGAGATCGTCGGGCAGGTGCTGCGGCGGGAGATTCCGCAGTTGCTCGCGGACTTCCCTGGCCTGGCGTTCAGCCTCGGGGGCGAGCAGGAGCAACAGGCGGACACGATGCGTGCGTTGGGCTTGGGCTTTGGGCTCGCGCTGATCGTGATGTTCTCGATGCTCGCGGTCGTCTTCCGGAGCTACACACAGCCGATCTTGATCATGTCGGCGATTCCATTCGGGTTCGTCGGCGCTGTTTGGGGGCACGTCCTCATGGGCTTCGGCCTCAGCGTGATGAGCATGATGGGGCTCGTCGCACTGTCGGGCGTCGTCGTGAATGACTCGCTCATTCTCATCGTCGCGATCAACCGGTACCGGGACGACGGCATGCCCCTGTGGGACGCGGTCGTGTCCGGCGGTGCGCGACGTTTCCGCCCGATTCTACTCACGTCGCTCACCACGTTCTTCGGCCTCGTCCCGATGATCTTCGAGCAGTCGGTTCAGGCGCGATTCCTCGTCCCGATGGCCGTGTCGCTCGGCTTCGGCGTGCTGGCAGCCACGTTCATCATGCTGCTGATCGTGCCTTGCTCGTACATCATTTTGGAAGACGCACGGCGCCGGAGCAGCAATCTCTCGGCGCGACTCCGAGGCCGGCCGACGATTCCGCCTCCTC
>JBATTM010000001.1:0-4893 GCA_049670545.1 Polyangiales bacterium | reverse complement strand
TGTCTGGGTCGCTCGTCGGGTCGAAATCGATCCCGTCGTCACAGACGATCGTGTATTCGACAATCTGAATGTCGAACGCGGCCGGGCCGCTCTGGGTCGAGCCTGTCGGGATGATTACATTGAGTTCGGTATTGCCCGTGGATCCATCACTGCTGCAGGCCGCTAGGGCTCCAAAACACAACAGCACGACCCATTGGGTAAATCGTGTCTTCGTCATTATCTACGCTCCTTGATTGGAAGTGCACCGCGCACCAGCGCGACGCTTCTTGAACGGGTTCACGGTCGATTGGCTAACGCAACACGTTTTCCAAAGTCAACACCTTGCCCACAGGTTTTGGACGTCTACACACGGAAGGTGGACGTTGTGTGAGACTGCCCACGAAACCGGCGGAAGCGCCCACATTGTGAGTCAACCCGCACGCGTTGCGTTGCGCCGCGAACCCACACGACAAATCAGGGCCGATCCACCACCGGAGATGCCCGCTTGGGGCGTTGTGGGGGATCGGCCTTGTATTGATCTTGTCCACCCGTTGGGGTCTGCACCACGTCGCGGGGCCCGCGCTCCGGTGCCCGCTGCCAAGGGGGAGTGGGCCGACAGGTCCGAAAAGTGCCGATTGCATGTCAGAAGCGGACGCTCGACCCCTTGCGGCTGGAATTCCGGGGGAATTCTACCCTTGGATCAGCACGGTGCCCGACCCTACGGTGGGCGTGCTTCCGAGATCGACGCAGGTGGGATCGACGCGGACGACTTCGCCGGCCTCGAGGACGGTGCGTTGGTACGGCGCGTTGATGCCGCAGGGCTCACCCGGCTCTCGTGTGTCGTCGTCGCACGAGATCGTGCTGAACAGCACCTGGCGTTCGTTGCAATCGGAGCCGCATAGCGTGAGCCGCATGAAATAGCGCCCACGCGTCGTCTCCTCACTGAAGAGGACGACCGGGACGACTTCGTTTCCGGTCGACTGCACCACGTCCGAGTAGATGACGATCTCTGGGGCCCACGCGTCCACGAGCTCGATCGCAATCTCTCGGGTGGCCGCGTTCACCGCGATTTCCGCGTCGATCGGGTCACCCGGGCGAGCGACGACCTGGCCGACACTGTTTTGCGGGTCGCCGCTATCGACCAAGAATCGTGGGGGAGACACGATCGACAGGTCGGGCTCCTCAGGCGGAGCACTGCGCTGCGCACACCCGGGCCCATCTTCGAAGCCGACGTTGATCACGGTGCCGGGTTCTCGTGTGCCGCCGTCGTTGCAGGCAGCCAGTGCCAGCAGGAAGGGGATGCAAGCGAGTGCGAGCCTAGTCGCCGTTTCATTAAGGAGAGTCATGTCATTACCTCGATAGTCTGGCCGATCAGCGTACGCCCCGGACGGGATCAACTCAAGCCGCGTGCACGTCGGAGTGGCCGAATGTGCGCATGCGACGAATCGGGAGTTGTGGTACCAAGACGGGATAGGAGGTCTTATGAAGTCCCGTTGGATAGCCTACTTTTTCTTATTTGGTTTCGTATCTCTTGGCTTCGCGTGCAAAGGAGGAGGCGACGGAGGCGGCGACTTTCTCGAGGTGGTCGGAACCGGACCTAGCGACGGCGAGCAGGACGTCCCGGTTGCCGTCGTCCTTGGCTTCCGCGTGGCCGATCCCATCGATCCGGCGACGCTCACCGCAGATTCGTTTTTCGTGACCGACCCGGATGGGGACGTCATGCCTGGGGCGGTGCGCGTGCTCGAGGACGAAGACACAGCTGCCGCGCTGGTCCTCGAGGCGCCCCTCACCATTCTCACCGAGTACACCGTGACCGTCACGACGGCCTTGGAGTCGACCCGCGGGAAGCGTCTCGAGCAGGACTTTCAATGGACGTTTCAGACGATCGACGCCGAGTGGGGCGAGGCGGAATGGATCGAACCCGAGGGGCTGGGCAACTCCGCAGGTACGGAGATAGGTGTCGCCGACGACCTTTCCGCCCTGGCCGTCTGGCGCATCGAGGACAGCACCGGGGAGGCCATCTTTGCCAATCGTTACACCCGGACGGACTTGTGGGGCGAGCCTGAACCGATCGACGACGGCATGGGCGCGCTGGGGAATCCCGAGCTCGCAGTCAGTGGAACGGGCGATGGTTTCGCCGTGTGGACCCGCACGGTTGGCTCGGAGCGCAACATTTGGACCAATCGGTATGACGCCGAGACCGGGGCGTGGGGGACTCCGATGTTGTTGCAAACCGGTGAGGTGACCCGAGCCAGCGATCCGGTCATCGCCGCAGATCCTGAAGGGAACGCGACCGCCATTTGGGTGCAGGACAATCTTGATACTGGCCGGGAGATCATCCGCGCCATTCGATACGACGCGGTCTCGGGATGGGGATCCGCCGTCACCATCGCATCCCCCAGCACCTTCGTGGCCGCTGGCCGTACCGGCGTCGGCATGGACGATGAAGGCGGGGCCATTGCAGTGTGGGATCCACCCGCCGGGGGCCCAGGGGACGGATTTCGAGTCATCATGGCAAGCCGCTACGTTCCGGGTGGGAACTGGTCACCGCCTGTCGCGGTCAAGTCGGACGAAAGCACCAGTGCGGACAATTTTCGCATCGACGTGGGGGCGAACGGTGATGCGGTCGTGGTCTGGGAGCAAGGGAACGGAGACGACCTGGCGCCGCGCGACGACATTTGGGCGAGCCGGTTTTCTTCGACCGGATGGAGTTCTCCCGAGCGGATCGACAACTACGACGGGGGAGACAAGATGCTCCCTGACGTGGGGGTGGACGGTGCGGGGAATGCCTATGCAGTCTGGGCGCAGGTCGATCCAGATTTCGCCAATATATGGGCTGCACCGTACGCGGCCGGCTCCGGTTGGACCGCTCCTGAGCTCATCGAGCCACCGAGCGAGAACCCGAGCGACGACGGCGACGCGATCGCGCCCCGCGTGGACGTCAATCGGGCCGGCAACGTGTTCGTGGTGTGGCGGCAGGTCTGGGACCAATGGGGCAGCATCTGGTCGAATCGACGCGATCCTGGCACACCGTGGATGACCGCCGAGTTGGTGGAAGGGTTCCCCTCGACCGCGAACGCGCCCACGATCGCAGTCGACGAGGCGCGCCATGCGCACGCTGTCTGGCAACACGATGTCACCGGGGGGACTTCCGTTCGCAGCAGTCGCTTCGAGTAGCCTGTATCGATTTGTCCGACTCAACGATGGAGTGTGTGATAGCTCACATACTTTGTCCCACATTCACGCACGAACCGTCCCAAGGGTCCGGAAAGTGCTAGGGGTATCGTCGAAAACGGTCTATTGTCTTGATCGCAATGCCCGTTGCCGCGTCTGAATACCATCAGGCGTTTCTTGGAAAAGATGTGCGGTTCGATGGACGCTTAGTCGTAGGCGTCGAGACGACTCACATCTATTGCAAGCCCAGTTGCCCTGCCAAGAAGCCGCCTCCCGAGAACGTCGTGTTCTTCGATGCACCCGCTGATGCGGAAGCCGCAGGCTTTCGTGCGTGTCGGCGGTGTCGGCCCGGCCTCGTTCCGGGGTCCCCCGCGTGGAACGGGACGTCTGCGACCGTCTCCCGTGCGCTCCGTTTGATCGAAGACGGCGTGCTTGATCGCAGCAGTATCGACGCGCTCTGTGAGCGTCTTGGGATCGGCGCGCGGCAGTTGCGGCGCCTCTTTCGAAAGCACCTCGGCACCTCGCCCATTCAAGTGGCTCGGATGCGGCGCGCGGACTTTGCCCGACGACTGATCGAAACGACGGGCTTGTCGATGACACATGTCGCGGAAGCCGCCGGCTTCGGGAGCATTCGGCGTTTCAATGCGGTGATGAACGAAGTCTATGGGTGTGCGCCGACGTCGCTTCGCAAGGGCCCCGCGCGCGACACCGCCGGCCTCGATCTCGAGATTCCGGTGCGACAGCCCTTTGCGTGGGACGCGTTGCTTGCGTCGATCGAAGCGGGGGCCACGCCGGGTGTCGAGCGGGTGGTCGACGGGCGCTACCATCGCACCGCTCGATTCAAGCAGGCGGTCGGCGACGTGGGTGTGACATTCGACCCCGCCGGTTCGACGCTTCGAGTTCGCGTGAGCCACTCGCTCAACTCATACCTGCTCGATGTGGTGTCCGGCGTACGGCGCCTCTTCGATGTAGAAGCCGACGTCGCGGTCATCGAAGCACACCTTCGTCGCGATCCCCGGCTCGCTGCCTGCATTCAGGCGACTCCCGGCCTCCGGGTCGTGGGCGCATTCGATCGATTCGAAACGTCGGTGATGACGTTACTCGGGCAGCACATCGGTGCGGATGAAGCGGCCGAGTTGGCCGAGCGTGTGATCGAGAAGTACGGCAAGGCGATCGACACATCCCAGGATGGGCTGACTCATCTCTTCCCGACGCCCTACGCATTGAGCACGGTGCGGCTCGAGTCGGTCGGCGTGCCGAAGCGGCGCAGCAAATCCATTCAGGCGCTGGCCAGGGCCGTCCACGAAGGGGTGCTGCAACTCGACGGAACGCCGTCGCTGGACGACGCACTTCGTTGTCTCCGTTCCGTGTCGGGTGTGGGCACCACCACAGCCGACTACATTGCGATGCGGGTCTACCGCGAGCCGGACGCGTTCCCCTGTAATGACCATCGCCTTCGGAGCGCCTGCGAAAACGGCACGGTCCTGTCGCCGGCTGACCTCGAAGCGCGGGCCGAGTCATGGCGTCCGTGGCGTGCGTACGCCGCGATGTACCTGTGGGATTCCGTCAGCCGAACGGAATCTGGGGCTACACCCTACTTCCAGGGGAACCGCGAGACGATCACGCCCCCAGCGCCCGCTGCCGATCAAGTGGCCTAGTCTCGCCGGACGGGCCATAGAGGGGCTGATGAAGCGCCACGTTCCTTTGTCTGGGCAACCGAATTTTCGCGACCTCGGTGGC